>OMZR01000037.1 GCA_900315575.1 uncultured Veillonellaceae bacterium | reverse complement strand
ACAAACCGTATTTATAATAGAAACAGTGAGCAACAAAGTACTTGTCGTTATCGACATCCAGAACGACATCACCAAGCACTATCGGGACATTATCGGCAACATCAATGCTGCCATCGAATGTGTTAAGGATTATGTTCTCCAGGTACATAAGCAAATATATGCCAAGTATGATGGGGATTTCGACAGGATCTACTCGGAAGGGTACAACAGCAAGTCGTATCAGGGCAGGGTGATTGAGCCGGGGAAGGTTTATGAACTGAGTTATCAGGAATGTTCCCGGCAAAGCATATTATTCATTCTTTCGCAGCTTGAGCCTGACAGTCGGTTCGATGTCCGGATTGAGAATACGATACTCCGAGGGGGCGAACGTTGCACTTTCAGGATAGTAAGACATCCGGTATGAAGCGATTGCCGAATGTCATATCGGAGCTCAGGATAGCAGGCTCCATCAGCCTGCTGTTTTGCGATGTGAAGGGCTGGCCATTCTGGTCACTATATGTACTCTGCGGGCTCAGTGATATATTAGATGGCTGGCTGGCAAGAAGGCTCCACGCAGAAAGCAAAACTGGAGCCATTCTGGATAGTGTATCCGACATCGTATTCGTAGCCTGCTGCGCCATCGACGACTGGCAGCACGATTTCGTCCTTCGTCTGCACGCCGAGACGCCGCACACGGCTGCCCGTGACAGCGACCGTGCCGACCTGTGCATGCTTCTTGACAACGGTCGTGCGGTCGATTTTCGAAAATCCATAATCGAGCAGGAGAATCGAGTCGTTCCACATCCAATTGCTGTCGAGCACGACGGCCACGAGCTGGATGCCGTCGCGCTTCGCCGCCGAGACGAGGCAGCGCCCCGCCGCATCCGTGTAGCCCGTCTTGACACCGTTGCCGCCTTCGTAGAGCCAGAGCATCTGATTCTCGTTGCGCAGGAGGTGCGTTTCATCTTTGACCCACGGGAACGTGATTTCCTTCGTGCTCACGATTTCCTCGAATTCCGGCAGCGTGTAGCCATACGATGCAATCAGCGCGAGGTCGTGCGCCGTCGTGTAGTGCGCATCGTCGGGCAGGCCATTCGCATTGACGAAGTTCGTGTCTTTCGCGCCGATTTCATGCGCCTTGTCCGTCATGAGACGGGCAAATGCATCAACGGAACCCGCGATGTGTTCGGCGACGGCCACTGTCGCGTCGTTGCCCGAATGGAGCATCATGCCGTAGAGCAGCTCGCGCAGCGTGATTTCGTCGCCCTCTTCGAGCCAGAGCGTCGAGCCCTCCGTGCCAGCCGCGTGCGGGCCGACTTTCACGACATCGTCGAGGTTGCCCTTTTCGAGCGCGATGATCAGCGTCATGATTTTCGTCGTGCTCGCGGGGAACTGGCGGTTATCCATGTTCCGCTCATAGAGCACGCGCCCTGTCTTCGCCTCCATGACGACGGCACTGCGCGCCGTCACGCGTGGCAGCGCATCGTCCGGCGACAGCACGAGCCCGTCGACCTTCGGCGTTTCCTGCGGCGCTTTCTTGATGATGTCATCCGCAAGCGCGGCCGAGACCTCGCCTGTCCCCAGCGTCAGCACGACCGCACAGCTGATGGCTGCGGCAAATGTTCTTCCCTCTTTCAACGAAACCAATGAAGCCAGCGAAAACAATGGATTGATCCAACCTTCCCCTACGAATAATTACATGCCTTTTATTCTATCATCCAAGGCGGGCGTTTGCAATCAAACTTTCAGACAAAAATAGCACCTCTGCTTCTCTGAAAAATCTACATCATCCGCAACACGACCATATACGCGACCGTGCCGCCCGCCATCGGAAAGAGCATGTCACGGCGCCAGAAGTAGAGGGCGGCGGTGACGACGAGGGCGATGGCGGTCGGGATGAACTGGGCGGGGTCGGCAATGTTGACGTTGCGCAAGCAGTAAACGACAAGCAGGCCGAAGACAGCGGGCGGCAGCAGGCGGCCGAGGTCGGTGATGACCTGCGGGACGCGGCGGCCTTCCGTGAAAATCAGATATGGCAGGAACCGCGTGAGAAGCGTGCCAAGCACGACGACGAGGATCGTGATGGCTTGCTGGGTGGTCGTCATTTTGCATCCTCCTTTCCCGATGCTGGGCAGAGCTCGGCGTCCTCATCTGCGCGTTTCGCCGCCGTATCCTGCTGGAAATGGCGATAGACGAGCAGCCCCGCAAGAAATGTCACCATCGCGGGAATCATGAAGGCATCGGGGCCGAAGACGACGAGGCAGAGCACGGAACCCAGGACGCCGATGATGGCGGGCATGTGGTCGGAGATGATGAGGCGCAGGTTCTCGCCATCGCGCGCCCACTGCTGGAGGAAGATGACGAAGAACATCGCAGTCATGACGAAGTCGAGCCCTGTGAGGTCGACGGTGATGAGGCTGCCGCAGAACGCGCCGATGGCGCTGCCCGCGACCCAGTAGACCTGGTCGAGCAACGACACCCAGAAATAGAACCAGCTGCGGTCGATGTCCGCGGGAATGTCTGCCGTGTAGTTCACAGAAAACGTCTCGTCGCTCGTTGCGTAGATGAGATACGGCTTCTTCCACCCCATGTCACGGTAGACGCCGAGCATCGAGAGGCCGTAGAACAGATGACGTGCGCCGACCATGACGGCCGTCAGGAATGCCGAAAGCGGATGAAACGATGACGCGAGAATCGCGACGAGCAAGAATTCCATCGAGCCCGTGTAGACAATGGCCGCTGTGAAAATCGGCAGCCAGGTCGGAAAGCCCGACGTCACCATGAGCATGCCGTATGTAATGCCGAGGAAGACATATCCCGTACAGACGGGGAGCGTCAGCGGCAGCGCCGCGCGGAACGCGGCGCTCTTCGTGTTGTCTTTCAAGATGTTTCCTTTCTATATATAGTTCAGCGGATATGGACGGCATCCTCGCCGAGGATGGCGGTGAGCGCCTCGCGCACGTCTCCCCCGCTTTTCAGCCAGTAGTTCGTGCCCGTTTTCTTCCAGCGGCCGCCAATCTGCAAAAAGACAATCTGGTCGCCATGATACGTCTGGAACGCCTCATGGAGCGCCTGCTTCTTTGCTTCATCGAGATTGTCCGGTACCTTGATGTAGTATTCTGGCTGGTAATCCGCGAGCTCCCAGATATTATCGACGAGCAGCTTCACGGCATCGTCCTGCACATCGACATGGCCCTGCAGCACGACGGCCTCATCGACGACGCACTGGTTGACGTGCTCATAGAAGACGCGCGGGAAGATGATGGTTTCGAGATTGTCCGTGAAATCTTCGAGCGTCGCAAAGCACATCGTCTCGCCCTTCTTCGTCGTGATCCGCTTGACCTCCGTGAAGAGGCCCGCGATGCGTACGACCTGCTTATCGTGCACGCCGCCCGCTTTCATCGAGCGGATGGAGACGAGGTTGTCGATGATGTCCTTATATTTTTCGAGCGGATGGCCCGTGATGTAGAAGCCCGTCGCTTCCTTTTCCCAAGCGAGAATCTCTTCCCTGCTCGCCTCGGGGATGTCGGGCAGTTCGAGCTCGGCCGCCTCATCGAGCACATCCGCGCTGAAAAGTCCAAGCTGGCCGCTGGCTTCGTCGCGCTGCTTGCGCTGCGCCTCGCCCATCGCCTTGTCGAGCACGGCCAAGAGCTGGCTGCGGCGCGCGCCGAGCGAATCGAACGCGCCGCAACGGATCAGGCTTTCGACCGGGCGCTTGGAAACTTTCTGCGCGTCGATGCGCGAGCAGAAATCGACGAGCGACGTGAACGGGCCATGTTCCGCACGCTCAGCGATGACGCCTTTGAGCGCATTCTCGCCGACGTTGCGCACGGCAGCAAGGCCGAAGCGGATAGCAGGGCCATCGACCGTGAAAGAAATTTCGCTCGCATTGATGTCTGGCGGCAAAATCGGGATACCCATGCGGCGGCACTGCTCGATGTAGACTGTGACCTTGTCCGTGTCCATGACGCTCGTGAGCATGGCCGCCATGAATTCCTGCGGATAATGCGCTTTGAGATATGCCGTCTGCCACGCGACGAGCGCGTAGGCCGCACTGTGCGACTTGTTGAATCCATAATCGGCGAAATGCGTCAAGAGGTCGAAAATCGTGTTGGCAAGCCCCATCTCGATGCCGTTTTTTTTGCATCCGTCGAGGAAGTTCTGCTTCTGATCCATCAGGATCTTGGCCTTTTTCTTGCCCATCGCGCGGCGCAAGAGGTCGGCCTGACCGAGCGTGAACCCCGCAAGCACCTGCACGATCTGCATGACCTGCTCCTGATAAAGCACGACGCCGAATGTCTCTTTGAGGATGGGCTCTAAAAGCGGATGCATGTATGTGACTTCTTTTTCGCCATGAAGGCCCGCGATGAAATCCTCGACCATGCCAGAACCCAGCGGCCCAGGACGATAGAGCGCGACGGTCGGAATCAGATCCGTGAAGCCGCGCGGCGCGAGGTCTTTGACAAGCTGCGTCATGCCGCTCGATTCCATCTGGAACACGGCACCCGTCTTGCCCTCGCAGAGCATCTTGGACGTGAGGTCGTCCTTGAGTGGAATCTTTTCGATATCGACGACCTCGCCACGGTTCTTCTCGACGTTCTTGACGGCATCCGAGATGACGGTCAGCGTGCGCAGGCCGAGGAAGTCCATCTTCAGCAGGCCGAGCTCCTCAACATGATCCTTGTCATACTCCGTGACGAGCGTGCCGTCCGACATCGAGACGGGCACATAGTCCGTCAGCGGATGGCGCGCAATCACGACGCCCGCCGCATGCGTCGAGCTGTGGCGCGGCAGACCCTCGATTTTCTTCGCGAGGTCGATGAGGCGGCGGACGTCGTCGCTTTCCTCATACGCCTTGCGGAAATCGGCCGACTCCTTCATCGCCTTGTCGAGCGTCATCTTGAGCTCGTTCGGCACAAGCTTCGCGATGTCCGAGACCTGCGCATACGGCATGTTGAGCGCACGGCCGACGTCGCGGATCGCGCCCTTCGCCGCCATCGTGCCGAACGTGACAATCTGCGCGACATGGTCATAGCCATAACGCTCCTTGACGTACTCGATGACCTTGCCGCGCTGGATGTAGTCGAAATCGACATCAATATCCGGCATTGACACGCGCTCCGGATTCAAAAAGCGCTCGAACAGCAGATCATACTTCATCGGGTCGAGATTCGTGATGCCGAGGAGATACGCGACAATCGAGCCAGCCGCCGAGCCGCGGCCCGGCCCGACGCCGATGCCATGCTCGCGCGAGTAGTTGATGAAATCCCAGACAATCAGGAAATAGCTGTCGTAGCCCATGCGGTGGATGATGCCGAGCTCGTACTCGAGGCGTTCGCGGATGGCAGGCGCGGCATCAGGATAACGCTGCGGCAGCGCCTGTTCGCAGAGGAAGCGCAGATACGCCTGGTCATCCTTGTGCGGCGCGGGAATCGGATAATACGGCAGCTGCAGGTGGCCGAACTCGAAGTCCACGTTGCAGCGTTCCGCAATCTTCATCGTATTCTCAATGGCCTCGGGGCAGTCGGGGAAAAGTGCTGCCATTTCTTCCGGCGTCTTCAGATAGTAGTCGTCGCTGTTAAACCGCATGCGGTCGGGATCGTCGACGGTCTTCGCCATCTGAATGCAGAGCAGGATGTCATGAAAATCGCTGTCCTCGCGGCGCACATAATGACTGTCGTTCGTCGCGACAAGGCCGAGCCCGTACTTCTTCGCGAGTGCGATGAGACCCGCATTCGACTTCTGTTCCTCGGGCAAGCCATGATTCTGGATTTCGAGAAAATAATTCTCCTTGCCGAAGATGTCGATGTACTCACGCACGAGCGCGTCAGCGCGGTCGGGATTGTCCGCGATCAGCGCGCGCGGCACCTCACCCGCAACGCAGGCGGACAGGCAGATGATGCCCTCATGGTATTTGCGCAGCAGCTCATGGTCGACGCGCGGCTTGTAATAAAAACCCTCGATATTCGCGTACGAGACGAGCTTCACGAGATTGCGGTAGCCCGTCTGGTTTTCTGCGAGCAGAATCAGATGATAGTATTTGACGCCGTTCACCTCGGCGCGCTCGTGGCGGTCGCCCGGCGCGACATAGGCCTCGCAGCCGATGATCGGTTTTATGCCCTGTTTCTTCGCTTCTTTATAAAAATCGATGACGCCATACATCGCGCCGTGATCCGTGATCGCGATGGCCTCCATCCCCTCCGCCTTCGCCGCCGCGATGAGGTCGGGGATGCGGCTCGCGCCGTCCAGCAGGCTGAACTCCGTATGCACATGCAGATGGGCGAACGGGATGGCCGCTTTCGCGGACTCATTCGTTGCCATCGTCACTTCTTTTGCTTCTTCCGAAATGGGAACCACCTCATTTGCTGCAATCGTATCATATTCGCTGTATTTATCCCTATTCTACACGAATTTGTGCTAGAATGAAAGGAACATTCCCCGATCTGATAGGAGGCATCCTCATGCCGAAAGTCACCCGCGAAGACATCCCGAACTGGTTCCAGAAAAAGACCGGTTTTGATGTCGACATTGCCGAGCTCAAGAAAGCCGCCGAGCTCGACCGCATCGCCTGCGCCGACGAGCCCATGAAAGTCATGCGCGACCTCTGGGGCATCGGGCCTCGCGAACTCGAAAAGCTGCTCGGCGCTCCATCACGCACGGTCGAACAATGGTACTACGCGCGTCCTTCACGCCCGGCTTCCTGGGTCGTGCGCCTCATCGTAGAAAAATGCGCCCAGCTGCATGACGATGCCATGCACGCCGAGCGCTGAATTGTTGTTCTAAAATTTTGCTCGTTCATCCTTTAAAACGGTATCCTGCTCCCCAGACCGTCTCGATGTAAATCGGCTTCTGCGGGTGCGGCTCGATCTTCTCGCGCAGGCGGTTGATGTGGACGCGGACGGTCGCCGTGTCGCCGATGGCGTCCAGTCCCCAAACCTTTTCGAAAATCGTATCCATCGAAAAGACGAGGCCCGCGTTCTCCGCGAGGAACAGCAGGAGCTCAAACTCGCGATGTGTCAGCGGAATCTCCTCGCCGCCGCGGAAGACGCGATGCTCCTCTGGCAAAATCTCGAGCAGTCCGAAAGCAAGCGAGCGATGCCGCTTTTCCTTTTCGCCCGTCAGGCGCTCGTATCGCGCGAGATGTGCCTTGACTCGTGCGACAAACTCCGTCGGGCTGAACGGCTTGACAATGTAGTCATCCGCGCCATAGCCAAGTCCTCGGATCTTGTCCCCATCCTCCTGTTTCGCCGTGACGAAGAGGATGGGGATTTCTTTCTGTGCGCGCACGGCCTGACAGATCGTGAAGCCATCAACGAATGGAAGCATGATGTCGAGCACGATGAGGTCGTAGTCCCCTTCAAGCGCCATCTGTCTCCCCTTGCACCCCTCGCCCGCCGTATCGACGGAAAAATCCGCCGCCTCAAGATAGTCCTGCTCGAGCTCGCGGATGGCGCTGTCGTCTTCGACGATCAGGATTCGCTTCATTCGACATCTTCCTTTCCTTCTTCTGCCTGCAAAACGGGGAACGACAGGACGACTGTCAGGCCACCGCCCGCCGTCGTCTCAGCGTGAATCCTGCCGCCCATGCCTTCGACGATGCCGCGCGCAATGGCGAGGCCGAGACCGCTGCCTTTCGCCGTCTGGCTGCGCGCCTTGTCCGTGCGGTAAAAGCTCTCGAAGAGCTTGCCGAGCTCCGCTTCCGGCACGCCGGGGCCGTGGTCGGCAAAGCGCACGACGGCCGTCCTGCCGCCCGCGCCCTCTGTTTCCTCGGTTTCTCCGATGGAAATATCGACGGACGGCTGCTCGCCGCCATACTTGCGGCTGTTGCCCAAGATATTCTCCACGACGCGCTGGAACTCCTGCGGATCGAGGCGGACGAGCAGCGGCTCTGTGCCGCTCGCCGCTCCATCAGCCTCCAGATGCAGCGCAAGTCCCTGGTCTTCATACCATGGTGCGCGCTCGGCAACGAAATCCGCGAAATACGCCCGCAGGTCAACCGTCGCCTGATCGAACTCCACGCGGCCGAGGTCGAGTTTCGAAAACAAAAAGAGATTTTCCACGAGATGCTGCAGGATTTCGGACGACCGATAAATCTGCGTCACATAATGCGTGCGCTTTTCCTCTGTCCGCGCAATGCCATCGAGGATACCGCTCGCATAGCCGCGCAGTGCCGTCAGCGGCGTCCGAAGGTCGTGCGAGATACCCGCGAGCAGTTCCTTGCGGTTGCGCTCGTAGCGCTCGCGTTCCTCGCGCGCCGCGCGCAGGCCGCGCCGCATATCGTCAAAGCTCCGGCACGTTTCGCCGATTTCGTCATCCTGCACCTGCGTGCCCTTCGGAACAGCCGGCACATCGTAGTTGCCATGCTCGATGGCCGCCGCGCTCCGCCGCATGGCAGCGAGCGGCCGCAAGACCTGATGCGTCAGGATGCGCGCAAATGCCACGCCGAGCAGCAGCGCCGCGAGCAGGCCCGCGCCAAAGATGGCATAGAGCAGGAAGCGCCCCTGGCGCTGGACTTCGCGCTGCGCTTCTGTCAGCGGCGACTGCTTGATGGGCACATCGCCTGCCGCATAGACTTCGACGCTGCTTCCTTCCATCCGGTTCGTGCGATACGTATAGGCAAAGCCGCTGTCATCCCAGACGAGCGCAGAATGACCCGCGCCCGTCTTGCCGAGCGTCGCCGCCTCGACGGCCGCAGGCTCGGCACCATCCGAGCAATAGACATCCCGGCCGTCCTGCCGCACAAGCACGGAAATGCCGCTCCCTTCGAGCAGCCAGCACTGTTCCTGCATTTCGTGAAAGTTGAACACGGGCCGGTCGGCGACATCGCGGATGCGCCCGAGCGCGAAATGGACGGCAATCGGCGATGTCTTCGGCCAGAGCTGCATGGCCCAGCTCTCCCAGCCGGAACCCAGATAATTCAGCCCCGCAAAAATCAGCCCTCCAAGCGTCGTGAGCACGAGCATCGGCAAGAATGTCAGCACGAATGCCATCGCGATCAGCCGTTTGCCGAGCGGCACATTCCGAAAGTGCCGGAAGTGCATCCGCCTCTCCCCTTTCCCAGTTTTCTCTCATGCTACCGCGAAACCATAACAATCGGATAAACGGCATAGAAAAAGCGGGGCTGCCTGTGAGTGAGGACAGCCCCGCGTGGGGAGGGCAAATCTCAGTGCTCGACGATGATGCGGCCGAGGCGGGCGTTGTTGAAGTAGTTCAGCACCCATTTGAGCGCGACCGAGACGTTGGCGTACGTGCCGGCAAGGCGGATGAGATGCACCCAGAGCCACGCCGACCAAGCGAGGAAGCCCTTCGCCTGAATCTTGCCGACCGAAAGCACCGCCGAACTGCGGCCGATCGTCGCCATCGCGCCCATGTCTTTATAATGGAAGATTTCCGCATCGCGGCCCGCGAGGCGCGAGAGGATGTTCTGTGCGCAGGTGATGCCCTGCTTCATCGCGACGGGCGCGACCGTTGCGAGCGGACGCGCGCCCGGCTGCTCCGTGAAGCTCGCGCTGTCGCCGATGGCGTAGACATGCGGCAGGCCCTTGACCGAAAGGTCTTTGTTCACGATGATGCGGCCGCCGCGGTCATAGTCTGCACCGAGCGCCTCGACAACCGGCGACGCCTTGACGCCTGCCGCCCAGATGACCGTTGCCGTCTGGATGGTCTCGCCGCCCTTCAGTGTCAGCGTATGGCCGTCGTAGTCCGTGACCATCGTCTCGAGGCGCACATCGACCTTCTTCTTGCGCAGCAGGTCGGCTGTTTCTGCGCTGAGCTTCTCCGGCATCATCGCGAGCAGGCGCGGCGTACCTTCAAGCAGCTTGATGTCCACTTCCGAGAAATCGAGATGATGGTAGCCACTGCGCATGGACTTATAGATGAGCTCCGAAATGGCGCCCGCTTCCTCAACGCCCGTCGGGCCGCCGCCGACGCAGACGAACGTCAAAAGTTCCTTGCGGCGCGCAGTGTCTTGCTCCTGGTCGGCAAGCTCGAGGCAGCTGATGAGCTGGTTGCGGATATCGAGCGCCTCCTGCATCGTCTTCATCGGGAACGCATGCTTCGCGACATTCGCATTGCCGAAGAAATTCGTCATCGAACCCGTCGCGATGACGAGCTCGTCATAGGCGACATCGCCATGATTCGTCTGCACGATTTTCTTCTCCGTGTCAAAGCCCGTAACATCGCCGAGGCGGAAATCGACATTGTCCACGTGACGGAAGAAGTCGCGCACAGGATACGCGATCTCGCCCGTCGCGAGCGTCGCCGTCGAAACCTGGTAAAGAAGCGGCGGGAACAGCTGGTAATTGTTGCGGTCGATCAGCGTCACATGAACGCCTTTCTTGCCTGCAAGCTCCTGCGCGGCACGCACGCCGCCGATACCAGCACCGACAATGACGATTTCTGCATTCTTCTTTTCCATCGAAATGTCCCCCTCCGAACTCATTTCGTTACGTTCTTTTCTTCACATGGTTATTGTATCACATTTTTCAGATAAATTCCAATTATTAATAAACATGATGTATAGAAGGAAGCTATCGTGGCAAAGAAAAAGAGAGGTGCCGCACCGAAGTGCGGCACCTCTCGCCGATACAAATCTTTCTTTTCAAATCAGCCGAAGCGCATGAACGAGCCCTGCTTGTCCATCTGCCAGCGATGGAACAGGCTCTTATCTTCGCCTGCGCGCTCGTACGACACGCAGATCGCCTGGCCCGAGCCCCATGGCTCATTTACGAGACGCTCTTTCAGCGCGTCCATGAAGTCACGCGTTGCCTGCGGGCTCGCACCGTCCGAAAGCTTGACGAGCTCGATCTTGCCCGTGCGGCTGTCGTACGTGATCTTCCCGTCGAGTGCCAGGTCATGCCCCAGGCTGTAACTGATCTCTTTCTTTCCGCGCTCCTCGCGCGTCACCTCTACCCATGCAAACATCTTGCTCGTCCTCCTTCTTCTTTCTGGAGGCGCTGCCCATCAGCGCTCCCTTTGTTGTCCTTATCATACAACACATTTCGCGTTTTGTATACAGAATCCAGAAAAGTCATGTTACATGGTGACAGGGTTCATTTCAAGCGACGCCATGCCCTCCGGCCGCTTGTTTTTCTTCAGGTTCTTCCGTAACATCCGTACTCCGCAGGCGGACAGCCCGCTCGCGCACTTCCCACATCGCCGCACCATAGCAGCGGAACATATTCTCGAGGACGGAGAGCTCCGCACGCGGCTTCTTCTGGAAGAACGACTCGATCTGCTGCCGTGCCGCCGCATCATCCTCATCATAAATACCGAGCAGCAACTTCTTGACGAGCCGGTGATTGCGGCTCCGCTCGCAACGGAGCGGCTGCAGCAGGAATGCATAAAGCTTTTCAAGCTCCGCTGTGAACTCCGAAAGCCGGAGCGGCAGGAGGCGCTTCATATAGATAGAGACAATCTGGCCGGTCAGGAGCTTTGCATCGATTTCATGCGGCATGAGCTGCTTGATCTTGAAGAGACGGCATCCGCGTTGCTCGAGATCGTCCGCAATCATATCGTAGGCTTTGAGCCTCTCGGGCCAGAACCTCGAAAACAGGCGGCGATAGAGCCTTGCTAGCGGAATTTTCCCACGGTCCATGATACTCCCTCACTTTTCTCTACTCAAAAGATATTGTTTGGATGCTTTTACTGCATGATATGCGCCGCATCTCTCTTGTACTTTACCTATGATTTCGACATCGCAGGGCAAAATCCTACATGATTTCTCTTTTTATTGAAAAAATTTTTCTGTTTTTTCTACCGTTTCACTGCTTTGAAAAAATCTCGTGAGATTTTGATTGTAATTATGTAACAGGCTCAATTTTTTTGCCGTTGCCCCACTGATTGCCCCACAAGCACGAAAAAGGCCTCCGAGAAAACCTCGGAGGCCTTGATATTACTGGTGCGTCAGGCAAGATTCGAACCCGCGACCCACGGCTTAGAAGGCCGTTGCTCTATCCAACTGAGCTACTGACGCAGATGGTCGGGATGACAGGATTCGAACCTGCGACATCCTGCTCCCAAAGCAGGCGCGCTACCAAACTGCGCTACATCCCGGTGTTTGCGGGAAAATCCCGTCAATCACAAAGGATATTATACACATCCGCCTGTGCTCTGTCAAGCTTCATCCTCACGATCCGCAATCTGACGGCGGATCATTTCCTGCATGAGCTCGATGGCGCCCTTGCCCATACCGGTCTCACGAGCAACGTCTTCGACAGACCAGCCGGAAAGCAGCAACGCGCGGACACGCGCAGCGCTGCTGGCTCCTTCAGAAGCTTCATCTTCAGCGTCTTGTGGTTCAGATGGGACCTGGGACGAATCTTTGCTCTCTGCCTCCTCTTCTGCTGCAAGCTTTTCATCGGATCCTTGCGTAGAAGAAACAGGAACTTCCTCTTTCGTGATCTTTTCCGCCTCATCACGCTGTTCAGACACCGCTTCATCCTGCAATACAGCTTCATGCGGATGTGCCTGCTCAGAAAGGCTCTGTGCCTGGCTCCTGCCCTGCATGGTCTGGAGGGCGTCGGCCGCGGCGTGGACGGCTTCGGCTGTCGGCACGTAGGCAGGTGCTGCGCCGCCCTGCCGTGCTTCATCGCGTGCGATGGAGCGCTCGAGGACGCTCGTGAAGTCCTGCACGTCGACGCGCTCGATCGGCGCCGTACGCTGCGGCACGGGCATGGCCTGCCGCATGGCTGTCGCGCCTGCCGCAGCCGCACGGAGCTCGCCGAGGAGCTGCGAAGCAAGCTGCTGCTCGCGACGAGCATCCTGCTCTGCAGCACGAAGCTCGTCAATTTCCTTGTCAATCGTCTGCGAGAGCGTATGAAGCTCCGTGAGCTGTGCATCGAGGCTGTCCGCGCGGCGATCGCTCTCGGCAATCAGAGCTTCCAGGCGCTCGACATGGCCGCCCATGCGTTTCACGATTTCCTGCCCGGAACGTTCGAGTTCGCGCTTGAGCTGCTCAGTTGAGCGCGCCATATCTTCATGCGCTTCCTGCGCTCTCTGCGGCGCTGCCTTGCGACGAGCGATATACTTTGCAAGGAAGACGAGCCCGGCACCAACGAGGATGAGGAGCGCCATGAAATAGGTCATCAAGGGAAATCAGACTCCTGTCAGAATGAAATATCGAGATGATGGCCGCGTGCGGGATCAACGGCAAATTCTTCCGTCTCTTCCTGCGCATCCTCTTCTCCGCGCTTGCCCTTTTTCCCAGAGCCTTCATAAGCGCCTTGTCCATGGCGGTTCGGATCGTCTTTGATGCGGCCGTCTTCCGGATTGTCCTTCGTACGAACCTGCGTTTCCTTGAGTTTCGCATCCGCTTTTTCGCGCGCGGCCTCAAAGTCCTGCTGCAGGGCCGCCGCCTGGTTGAGGTTCTGCTGGACCTGTGCGGCATCAGAAACGCGCGGCACGACCATCTGCATGCTCATCGGCGTGACATCCATGACCATCCATCCCTTTCTCTAAAATGTTCCGCATCGCCTGCTGGCTCAATACGGGCCGATTGCGACCTCGTCTTCATCGACGTAGAGCGTGCACCCGCGCACCTCGGACTGGAAGTTGCGCATGATGGAGTTCACGGCGACGCTGACGCCAGGATAGAGGATGTCGGAAATGCGGATCTTTCCGCCTTCCATCTTCGAGAGCTCGTCCTGCATCTTCTTGAGCTCAGCCTCCGTCCGCTTGATCTTGCCCGCCAGAGGGAACTGGGAACGCGTGAGCGCATTGATCTGGTCAACACGGTTCGGCGGCAGCAGGCTGATGTCGATCTTCGAGAACGTGTTGAGGACGTTCGTGATCTGCTGGAGGCGCTGCTTGTCTTCTTTGAATTCGCGGCAGGCTTTCTGATACTTCTGCTGGAGCGCCGGATTGACGCCAACGACGAGGCGCGTCGCGACGAACGCCTGGTTGCCGACGCTCTTGGCACGAATCTCTTCACCAGCCGCGAGGTAGCCGCCTGTGACGAGGCCGCGCCCACCCTCGATGATGACTTTCCGCCCTGCCTTGAGCGTGGAATGGAGCACGACGTCCGAAATGTAGATGTCGCGGCTCGCCTCGATGAGGCCATTCTCGACAAAGGCCGCGCGCACGTCTTCATGCGCGCTGATCTTGCCGCGCCCCTGCCCCGTGACGCCGCCCGAGACGAAGACGTTGCGTCCCTCGACTTCGGCACCAGCCACGCCGCCCGCAATCTGAATGTCGCCCGTCGCCTTCACGATGAATCCCGCTTCGACACCGCCCGAAATCTCGACGCTGCCGACAAAGTCGATATTGCCCGTGCCAACGCCGACATCGCCCGAAATCTTGAGGTGCGGATCAATGGAAATTCGCTTGCCTTCCTCGACGATCTGGCCGTCGATCTTGGCATAGAGCTTGTCATCATCGCGAATCTCGGTGTTCTTGCCTGCCGTCAGCGGGATTGGACGTCCATTCTTCGTCGGAATCGCCTTGCCGAACACATTCGTGCCCTGCTGCCCCTGCGTCTGCGGCACGCGCACGGCGAGGAGCTGCCCGGCATGTGCGAGGACGAAGAGGTTCATATCCTTATAGTCGACGCGGTCGTAATCGACCATCTTCGGCTTGCCCTTGCGGGAAAGATCATATTTTTTGTCGATATAGGCATCCTTGCCGGGAACAGGTGCCGTGCCCTTGGCTGCAACGAACGGCTCGAGCGATTTCGAACCCTTTTCGATGGCTGAATCGCTGATACCGTACGTGATGCCCTTGTCCTTGAGCGCGTCCTTGATCATCTTCGGTGTCGGCACGCGCGTCCCCTTCATGATATCGAAACGCACGGTCACTGTGAGCTTGTCCGGGCTGACGTCCACCGACATGCCTGCGAAGTCCGCCTCGCTTTCCGGTGCTTTCTTGCGCGGTGTGATACCTGCGTCAATGTCAGCGAGGTCCTGTTCGGCCGGCGCCGTATAGTGCTCGGAGAGGCGCACGGGCACGCCGTCGGCTGTCCGCACAGCTTTTGCGAGCGTCAGGATGTCGTAATCGTTAACACCGTAGTCATGCAGAATCTGCCGCATATCGGAAAGTTCGTAAAGGATTGTGCTCTCCGCCGTCGGGTAGACGGTCAGGAAAACGCCTTCCGGCTTGAATTCGAAGAGGTAGCCGGCGTCCTGGCCGCCGACCTTGGCTTCCTTCGTTCCTTCTTCTCCCATGTCCCGGACCCCCTCATCCGTTTTATAGCAGGGTGGCCTTCATGCGCGCGAGCGAACCGCGCAGGCGGAAGACCGCCTTCGTATGGAGCTGGGAGATGCGCGCCTCCGTCAGATGGAGGATGTTCGCGATCTCTTTCAGCGTGAGTTCGTCATTGTAATAAAGAGCGACGACGATGCGCTCTTTTTCCGGCAGCTTGTCGATCGCTTTCGCGAGCGTCTTGCGGAGTTCTTCGGCCTCGAGCCGGGCCGAGGGGTTTGCTGCGTCTTGTTCTGGCGTTGCTGCCGTGAGGTAATCATCCAGCGGCACAACCGTTGCCATGCTGAGTTGTCCCTGCAGAGCGCGGAATTCCTTGTCGCTCATGCCCATGTCATCCTGGAGCTCTTCTTCTGTCGGTTCGCGGCCGAGTTCGGTCGTGAGCCTCCCGATGGCATCGCTGAACTTCCGGATGCGCTGGCGCGTCGCCACGGGCATCCAGTCCTTTGCGCGCAGATAGTCGAGCATTGCGCCGCGGATGCGGACGCAGGCATAGGTCTCGAACTTGATCTGCCGTTCGGGATCATAGCGCTCAACGGCATCGAGCAGTCCGAAGAAACCGCTGGAAAGAAGGTCGTCGCGATCGACATAGGGCGGCAGGCTGATGGCGAGACGTCCGGCGACGAGGCGCACGAGCGAGAGATAATGCTCCGTGAGCTCGTTGCGCTCCTCGATGCCATGCGTCTGCCAATAGGACTGCCAGAGGCCTGCGACGTCTTCCGTAAAGGCTTCCATGCCGGAGGTCTCTTCCGTGTCCATGCGCGTTCACCTCCCCGTCTCTGCGCTCAGGATGCTCGAGTTTCTTCTTCCTCTTCTGCCGTGTCCATATGCTGGAGGTCATCTGCCGCAAGCGGCTCGAAGCCGCCTTCTTCGTCCGCAGGCTCCTGCGCTTCCGGCTCTTCGCCTTCTGCTGCTTCGCCCGCCTCAGCGCCGCCTTCGGCTCTCGCTTCTTCGGCCATCACAGCCGCTGCTTCCGCTTTGATTTCTGCCTCCGCTTCTGCGGCCATGACGGCAAACTCCTCATCCGTCAGCTCGGCTTCCTCCGCGACTTCTGCCTCCTCTTCATCCTCGATGATCCGGAGCTTCTTGTCGATATCGACAACGCCCCGGGCTTCGAGGATGAACAGGAAAATCCAGACACCCGCACACGTCACGAGAAGCGTACAGAACATGCGGAGAAACGCCGTCGAAATGCGGGCACCGCCGAAGATGGCAGCGAGAAGGACGATCATTGCCCCGATGACCGCGAACGTGAGCGCCATACCGATCTTGAACATCAGATTTCTTTTTCTCCCTTGTCGATGGTCTTGACCTTGTACATGCCTGTCTCGAGATTGATGGAAACCGTGCGGCCATACGTGCCGCCCGTATCCTCGGCGATGATCTTGATGCCGAGTTTCTGGAGCATCTTCTTCGCGGCATCAGCATTGCGGGCGCCGACGCGCATGATGTCCGTCGCATTCGCGAATGCGAACATCTGTGCGCCGCCCGCCATCTTCGCAACAAGACGGCTCTTTACAGCACCAAGCGCAAGGACGTCCTTGAGCATGAGCGGCAGTCCCGTGTCTGCAAATTTCGCAGGGTTATCCGAGGGACGCGCCTGCGTGCTGTCCGGCAGCATGATGTGCAGGAGGCCGCCGACCTTCGTCTGCGGATCGTAAAGGGAAATCCCGATGCAGGAGCCAAGTCCATAACTTATGATGGTAGCTGGGCTGCGGCCGACCTTGTAATCAGCCATCCCAACTCTGATTAGTTCGGCCATTTCATTCAACTCCTACTGCTTTGATCAGGGTCTCGAGCGAGCCGGGATCCGGCACGAGGAAGAAATGGCCGTTGATGCCATCATCCTCGGCGAGGAATTCCGTTTCCATGACGAGGGCCTGATCGCCCATCTGCCCGAGCTGGACAAGCACAACATTCAGGATGGCGCCTGCCATGTCCATCGCGAGGGCCGGGATCGAGGGCAGCATGGAAATCTGCGTGAACGTATAAAATGCGTTGAGATATGCACCCGAGAGAATGTTGCCGATCTCCATGAGCGCGGACTCATCCATGTAATCAAGCTTCTCCGTATCGCCGTGCTTCTTGCCCATCAGCGTATCGACGAGATAGAATGCACTTTTCTGCGGCAGGAGGAACAGGATGTTGCCGGGAGCCTTGCCATAGACGCGCAGGAAGATACCCACGACGATGGCGTCCGGACCTCCGACGAGATCCGGCACCTGGTCGAGCGGTACCATCGAAACGCGCGGCACGTTCATGTCGATGCGGCGGTTGATGATCTGCGAAAGCGCCGTTGCCGAATTGCCAGCGCCGATATTGCCAATCTCACGCAGGGCATCGAGCTGGGCCGGCGATAATTTCATTTCATCAGACATAGAAAGAATTCTCCTCACCTATTGACGCGGCTCATTTCCCCTCTTTGGGGAGGCCGATGATCTCTTCCAGATTGAGCATGATGATGAGGCGTCCGTCGATATTGCCGATGCCGCTCAGGAACTTCGTGAGCTCCTTGCCGTTGACGGCTTTCTTCGCGTCGATGGGCTTTGCCGTGAGCGTCAGCACTTCGGTGACGGCGTCGACGAGCATACCGACATGGAGATCGTCGACCGTGACAGTCACGATGCGCGTGTCATCCGTGTATGGCGTCTCTTCGAGGCCGAGACGCTGCTTGAGGTCGATGACCGGCAGCACGCTGCCGCGCAGATTGATGACGCCCTTGATGAAATCCTGGGCAAATGGCACGCGCGTGATGTCCGTGAGATTGCGGATCTCCTGGACATTCAGGATGCTGACACCGTATTCCTCGTTGCGAAGCTTGAAAGCGACGACCTGCAGGTTCTCCTCGGCCGCGACATTGTTTTCGTTGTTAGCCATGTTCGATTACCTCCCCTTACTGCATCATCGTAGCGACATCAAGGATGAGCGCGACGCGGCCGTCGCCGAGGACGGTAGCGCCGGAGAACATCTTGAGTCCGGTGAACAGGCTGCCGAGCGTCTTGATGACGATCTCCTGCTGGCCGATGAGGCTGTCGACGACGATGCCGGCCTTCGTCTCGCCCGTGTGGACGACGACGACGAACGTCTCGTCCGAATCCTTGACGTGCGGCACCTGGAGCATGCGCTCCATGCGGATGATCGGGATGATCTCGCCGCGCAGGACGATGACTTCCTTGTTCTGGACGGTCTTGATTTCGTCCGGCTGGATGTTGATCGTGCTGTCGATGGAGCCGAGCGGGATCGCATACATCTCTTCCTGCACGCGCACGAGCATCGCCTGGATGATGGCGAGCGTCAGCGGCAGCTTGATCTTGAAGATAGAACCTTCATCAATCTTCGTCTCGACATCAACGTGGCCGGACAGCGCTTCGATCTTGCTGCGCACGACGTCCATGCCGACGCCGCGGCCCGAAATGTCGGAAATGTGGTCTGCCGTGGAAAAGCCCGGCGCGAAGATGATGCGGACGGCATCGGCATCGTCCATCTTGTCGGCTTCTTCCTGCGTGAGCATGCCTTTTTCGATGGCCTTGTTCTTGATCTTCGTCGCATCGATGCCGGCGCCATCATCCGTGACCATGATGACGACGTTGTTGCCTTCGTGACGCGCGATGAGGCCGACTTCGCCCTGGCGGGGCTTGCCCTTCTTTTCGCGGACATCCGGCTCCTCGACGCCGTGGTCGCAGGAGTTGCGGAGAAGATGCATGATCGGGTCGCCGATCTCGTCGATGACGGTACGGTCGAGCTCGGTCTCCTCGCCTTCGATGGTCAGGTTGATTTCCTTATTGAGTTCCTTCGCGATGTCGCGCACCATGCGCGGGAAGCGATTGAAGACGGAGCTCACGGGGACCATGCGGACCTTCATGACGATGTTCTGCAGGTCGGTCGTGACGCGGTCCATCTGCTCGAGCGTCTCCGTGAGGTCGGCGAGGCGGTGCGTCTGGCCGATCTGCTCGAGGCGGACCTTGTTGATGACGAGCTCGCCCATGAGGTTCATGAGGTTGTCAAGCTTTTCGATGTCGACACGGACGGACTGGCTGTGATGGACTTTCTGCTTCGCGGCAGGTGCCGGCTTCTTGGCCGGTGCAGCTTTCTTCGCTGGTGCCGGAGCGGCTGCGGCCGGAGCTGGGGCAGCAGGTGCCGGTGCTGCGGCTGGTTTCGGCTCTTCCTTCTTCTCGTCGAGGTTCACGACGTTCGTCTCGACTTTCGCGATTTCCGAAATGGAGTTGATGGCATCCTGGACGCCTTTCTCCTCCTGCGACGTCACGACAATGACGTCGAAGCTCTTGTCGAACTTCTCCTGCTCGAGGTCTTCGGAGCTCGGAACGGATTTGACGACGTCGCCAATCTCGTCGAGCGCGTTCATGACCATGTAGGAGCGCGCGGATTTCAGCAGGCAGGTATCAGCGAGCGTGATGCGCGCATGGATGGCCTGCAGGCCCTGTGCCTGCGCCTGCTTGATGACATCCTTGTCGACATCGGAAAGCTCGATGGAGATGCCGCCAGCCGCTGGTGCAGCGCCAGCTGCCGGTGCTGCTGCCGCTGGCGCGGCTGCCTGTGCCTGATCCGGCTTCGAGATGGAGCTGAGCTTCTTGACGAGATCGGAGACATCGACGACATCTTCTGCTTCGCCGTTGCCGACGCTGTCGATCATCTGGCCGAGCGAGTCCACGCATTTGAACAGCGTGTCGATGATGTCCTCGTTGAGATCGAGCTGATCCTTGCGGATGAGGTCGAGGACGTCTTCCATCTCATGCGTGAGCTCTGCGATCTTGTTGTACCCCATCGTCGCGGACATGCCTTTCAGCGTGTGCGCGTTGCGGAAGATCTCGTTGACGACCGACGTGTCCTGCATGTTGTCCTCGAGGCTCAGGAGGCCGTCGTTGAGTGACTGCAAATGCTCGTGGGACTCGTCGAGGAACATGTCCATGTACTGATTCGTATCCATATTTGTACTCCCCCTAATTCCTTTTATTTCTCGACCGCGGCCACGATCGCCCTCGCGATGTCGGTGACGGGCCTGACCTCATCGGCGAGGCCGGCATCGACAACAGACTTCGGCATGCCGTAGACGACGGAAGTGCTTTCATCCTGGGCGATGGAATATCCGCCCTGTGCCTTGATTTTTTTCATGCCCTCGGTGCCATCGCACCCCATGCCCGTCATGATGACGGCCACGAGGTTCTTGCCGACGGGCGCAACGGAGTCGTAGAGCACATTCACGGCCGGCCGGTGGTTGCCGACGGGCGGGTCCTGGCTCAGGACGATTTTCCGCTTGCTGCCCTCCGAGGCAACGCGCATGTGGTAGTTGCCCGGTGCGATGTAGAC
>OMZR01000110.1 GCA_900315575.1 uncultured Veillonellaceae bacterium | reverse complement strand
GGCTATCCTGACGATGAATACTTCTTTTTGAAACTCATCGACATGAGCCGCCATTGACCTGTTACGCATCGTTCATCCCACAGGAAAAATGATTGAACCTGAACTTCTGCCGTATCTGAAAGAACACCGGCTGGAACTCCTCACGCAGATACGGGACGGCAAATATCAGCCGAACCCCGTCCGCAGGGTAGAAATCCCCAAAGAAGAAAAGGGAAAATTCCGCAAGCTGGGAATCCCGACAGTCGTAGACCGCATGATACAGCAGGCCATCGCCCAAGTGCTCATGCCGATGTACGAACCGCAATTCTCAGAAAGCAGCTTCGGATTCCGTCCGAAGCGCGGAGCCCATGACGCCCTGAAACAATGCAAGGCATACGCCGACAACGGCTATGTCTACGTCGTTGACATGGACTTGGAGAAATTCTTCGACACCGTTTGCCAAAGCAAACTCATCGAAGTCCTCTCCAGAACCGTGAAAGACGGCAGGCTTGTCTCGCTCATCCACAAATACTTGAACGCCGGAGTCATCCGCAGAGGCGTGTTTGAGAAGAGCGAGAAGGGCGTGCCGCAGGGAGGGCCATTGAGCCCTCTTCTGAGCAACATCATGCTCAACGAGCTTGACAAGGAACTGGAGCGGCGCGGGCACAAATTCGTCCGCTATGCCGACGACTGCATGATTCTCTGCAAGAGCCGGCGAAGCGCCCAGAGAACCTTGGAAAGCATCACCCGATACATCGAAGGGAAACTCTTCCTGAAAGTGAATCGGGACAAAACGCATGTGGCGCATATCCGTTACGTGAAATATCTTGGTTACGGCTTCTACCGCAAGAACGGAGAATGCCGCTTCAAGGTGCACGCGAAATCGCTGATGAAGATGAAGAACCGCCTGCGGGAGATTCTGAACCGACGGAAAGCGACGAGCAACGAAGACCGTCCGCTCATCCTGAAACGATTCGTGAAGGGCTGGGTGAACTACTTCAAGCTGGCGGACATGAAGCAGGTGCTCAAGAGCACGGATGAATGGCTCCGACGGAAAATCCGCGCCATCTATTGGAAGCAGTGGAAGAGAATCCGGACGAGATACCGGATGATACGCCAGTACAACATCCCCGAATGGAAGGTGCACGAATTGGCGAACTGCCGAAAGGGCGTATGGAGGGCGGCGCTCATGCTGAACGCTGTCCTCACCAACAAAGAAATAGCCCGTCTTGGCTATATCACCATGACGAGCTATTACCGGCAAGTAAGTGAAAACTAGGGAACCGCCGTGTACCGAACGGTACGCACGGTGGTGTGAGAGGTCGGGATTTCTAATCAGAAATCCCTCCTACTCGATCGTCCGTCGCAAAAAAACGATATACTGAAAGCAAAAGGAAATGGGAGGAATGATTTGTGGGGCTTCTTGGAAATGTGAAAGAAAAAGCAGACCTCATCTGGGCCATCGCCGACAAGCTGACGGGCGTCTACAAGCCACATGAGTACGGCAACGTCATTTTGCCGCTGACGGTGATCCGGCGATTTGACTGCGTGCTGTCCGGCACGAAGAAAGAGGTCGCCGAGGCAGTGAACGAGGCACCGGCGGTCTATCGGGTCAATGCAAAGATGATGGACAAGCGCCTCTGCAAAGTCTCCGGACATTCCTTCTACAACACGAGCCCGTACACATTCGAGACGCTGCTCGATGATCCCGACAACATCGCGGCGAACTTCCGCCAGTACCTGCAGGGATTCTCTGCGAACGTGCGCGAAATCATCAAGCGGTTCAACTTCGATCCCGAGATCACGCGTATGGACGAGAAAGGCATCCTCTACATTGTCCTGCAAGAATTCACGAAGGAGAAAGGCGACTTCCATCCCGACCACATTTCCAATCTGGAAATGGGCTACGTCTTTGAAGAAATCATCCGCAAATTCTCCGAGTCCAGCAACGAGGACGCCGGGCAGCACTACACGCCGCGCGAAGTCATCCGGCTCATGGTCAACATCCTCTTCATGGACGACGATGAAATGCTCACCTCGCCAGACGCCATCAAGACGCTCTACGATCCCGCCTGCGGCACTGGCGGCATGCTCTCCGTCGCGAGCGAATATCTCAAAAAGCTCAACGCCTCCGCGACGCTCATCCCCTACGGGCAGGAAATCAACGATCAGACGTTCGCCATCTGCCAGGCGGACACGCTCATTAAAGGCGAAGACGCCTCGCACATCCGCCCCGGCAACACGCTCTCGGACGACCAGTTCGCAGGCGACACGTTTGACTACATCCTCAGCAATCCGCCGTTCGGACGCGAGTGGAAGAATGAGAAGAAAGCCGTGACGGACGAGCAGGCGAACGGTTTCGCCGGACGCTTTGGCGCGGGCGTGCCTGCCATCGGCGACAGCCAGATGCTCTTCCTCGAAACCGCCGTCAGCAAAATGAAAAAGACCGGCAGCCGCGTCGCCATCATCCACAACGGCTCGCCGCTTTTCACCGGCGACGCAGGCAGTGGTCCCTCGGAAATCCGCCGCTACCTGCTCGAGCACGACCTCATCGAAGCCATCATCGCCCTGCCGAACGACATCTTTTACAACACGGGCATTGCGACATACATCTGGGTGCTCTCGAACCGCAAGACGCCCGAGCGGCGCGGCAAAGTGCAGCTCATCAACGCGAACGGCATCTACACGAAAATGCGAAAATCGCTCGGAAGCAAGCGCGTCGAAATCTCCGAAGAACAGATCGAAGAAATCAGCCGCATCTACGGCGACTTCCGAGAAACGGAGCATTGCAAGATTTTCCCGAATGAGGCATTCGGCTATCAGAAAATCACCGTCGAGCGCCCGTTGCTCGGGGAAGACGGCCAGCCCATCCGCAAGCGCGGAAAGCTCCAGCCCGATCCCGCGCGCCGCGACACGGAGAACGTCCCGCTCACCGAAAGCATCGACGCCTACATGCAGCGCGAAGTTCTTCCCTTCGCACCCGACGCCTGGGTCGATGAAAAGAAAACGAAGATCGGCTACGAAATTCCCTTCACGCGCTACTTCTACCACTACGAACCGCCGCAGCCGTCCGCAGAAATCTCCAAAGACATCCGCGCCATCGCAAAAGAGCTCGACGGGAGCCTCGAAGAGATTTTTGGAACGGAAATGGTAAAATAGATTGCGTAGAGTGTGCCAATGACGTATAATGAAACTATGAAAGACGAACGGATTCCACAGGTTGTCGTAGAAACGACGCCTTATCAAAAAGCGGTTGAAAAATTTTGGGATGAAGAAACACAGATTGAGTTCAAAAACTACATCGGCGTGAATTTTGCGTTGGGCGATGTCATACCCGGTGCAGGTGGCATTCGGAAGATTCGCTGGCAGGCAAATGGACACGGAAAACGCGGCGGTGTTCGTGTCATCTATTATGTCTACAACGAAAATCATCCTGTTTACCTGCTATATGCTTATCCGAAGAATGTACAGGTCAACCTGTCAGAAGCCGAGAAGAAATTATTCCGTGTAGTAGCAGAACAGCTGAAAGCAACATTTCGCGAGAAAGATGGTGAGCATCATGAGTGAACAGATTTCCCCCGCTGCCGCAGCTATTTTGGAGGGGCTGAATGAAGCATTGGCAGACGCCAAGGGCGAGCCAGTCGCTGGATTGAAGAAAACGATGGTCTATCGTGTAGAGCCGAAGGAAATCCGTGAGCAGCTTCACATGTCTCAGAGCGAGTTTTCCCATGCATTCGGCATTCCCATCTCGACACTACGAAATTGGGAGCAGGGACGACGCCAGCTGGATGCTACGGCAGTGTCTTATCTTCGTGCCATCATGAAATTCCCGAAGGAAATCATGTCGGTGCAGATGGCATAAAACGGAACATTACAAAAAGCGCGCAAGCGTCTGGGGACGGATGCTTGCGCGCTTTTTTGCAGGTTTTCCGGCGGGCTGCGTCGAATGTTTTCGAGAGAAGAAGGAACGGAGGACGAACATGCGGAAGATGAAGGACAGCGGGATCGCGTGGATTGGAGAGATTCCGGAAGAATGCAGTATTATGCGAGCTGGTCTGGCATTCAGTAGTGTTTTAGGAAAAATGGTTTGCTCTTCGCCGTCAAATCCAGAAGATCAAAAGCTCTCGTATATCTGTGCAAAAGATGTACACTTCAACGATGTCGATTTTTCTGACTTAAAGAAAATGTGGTTCTCACCGAAGGAGCAAACAGCTTATTCGTTAGAAGAAGGGGATTTATTGGTTGTCGAAGGCGGGGCTGGTGCCGGAGGTGCAGCCACGATTCCAGACGGAACAGACGTTCGCAATATTTGCTTCCAAAATTCCTTGCATCGTATCAGAGCCGTATCTGATGCGTATGACACGCGCTATTTTATGTACTATATTGGGATGCTTGTTCAGAAGAATTATGTGGACTATGTCTGCAACAAGGCAACAATTCCGCATTTCACCAAGGAAAAGATTATGAGCATTCCGCTCGTTATGTGGTCGATAGAACAACAACGGGCTATTGTTGCATTCTTAGATAAATCGTGTTCTGCAATCGATGCAACTATCAGGAAAACCGAGTATTTGATTGAGAAAATAGATTCCTACAAGCAATCCCTCATCACGGAGACGGTGACGAAGGGGCTGCATCCGGAGGTGGCGAGGAAGGACAGCGGCGTCGAGTGGATTGGGGAGATTCCTGAAACATGGTCTGTCGGCAAAACATTGTATGCGCTGTCGATGCCTATTACCGACGGTCCACATGAAACGCCTGAACTTTTTGATGACGGTATCCCATTTGTATCGGCAGAAGCAGTTTCATGCGGTAATGGTCGAATTGACTTTAATCATGTTCGAGGTTACATTTCTGAAGAATACTATCGAGAATGTTGCAAAAAGTATGTTCCGGAAATTCATGATGTCTATATGATTAAGTCGGGCGCGACAACAGGGCGTGTGGCGTTGGTTGACACGGATAAGATTTTTACGATTTGGTCACCGCTTGCCGTTTTTCGTTGTAACGATACCTATGATTATCAGTACTTGTTTTATTTCTTGCAATCAGATGCATATCAAAAGCAGATTGAACTTGCTTGGAATTATGGAACGCAACAAAACATCGGTATGAGGACATTGGAAAAACTCAAATTATGTTTTCCGCCACTCGTCGAGCAACGCGAAATCGCCGCTTTCCTCGACGCCAAATGCGCCGCTATCAACGCCGACCTTGCGAAGCGACGCGCGCTGATCGAGCGGCTTTCCGACTACAAGCGTTCTTTGATTTACGAGGTCGTGACCGGCAAGCGGGAGGTGGGCTGATGGCTTACAAGGAAAAAGATTTCGAGGCGGCGATGGCCGATTGGCTTTGCTCGGCTGGCGGCTGGTCGAAGGGCGATGCGAAAGCGTATGACCGCACGCGGGCGATCATCCCGCGCGATTTGCTGGATTTCGTGCAGGAGACGCAGCTGAAATCATGGAAGAAGTATGCGGCGGCGGTCGGCGAGGATGCCGAGACGAAGCTGCTCGATACGTTCTGCCAGGCGCTTTCGCGCGGGACGGCGTCGATTTTGGAGATTTTGCGCTACGGGCTCCAGACGACGCGCGGCGTGACGTTCCGTTTCGTCGGCTGGCAGCCCGAGACGTCGCTGAATCCCGAAACGCAGCGCATCTACGCGGCGAATCGCCTGCGCTGCGTGCGCCAGCTCCATTACAGCACGAAGAACGAGAACTCTCTCGACATGGTGCTTTTCGTCAATGGCATCCCGCTCGTGACGATGGAGCTCAAGAACCAGCTGACGGGGCAGAGCGTGGTGGAAGGAAAGCATCAGTATGCGCACGACCGCGATCCGCGCGAGCTCATTTTTGCGTTCCGCAAGCGCTCGCTCGTGCATTTCACGGTCGATCTCTACGAATGCTGGATGACGACGCGCCTTGCGGGGACGAAGACGCAGTTTCTGCCGTTCAACCAGGGTTCCAATGGCGCGGGGCGCGTCGGCGGCAAGGGTAATCCGCCAAATCCGCAGGGCTTCGTCACGGACTACCTTTGGAAGAACGTCCTGCGGCGCGATGTGCTGCTCGAAATCTTTCACAAGTACATGCTCTACGACAAGCATCATGACCGCATGATTTTCCCGCGCTATCATCAGCTCGATGTCGTGACGAAGCTGCTTGCCGACGTGCGGGCGCATGGCGCAGGGCGGAACTACCTCATCGAACACAGCGCGGGCTCGGGGAAGTCGAACTCGATTGCCTGGCTCGCCTATCGCTTGTCGAGTCTGAACGATGCGCGGGACGAAAAGATTTTCCAATCCGTCATCGTCGTAACCGACCGCCGCGTGCTCGACAGTCAGCTCCAGGACACGATCTTCCAGTTCGACCATGTGCCGGGCGTGGTGGAGCGCATCACAAAGAATGCAAAGCAGCTGCGCGACGCCATCAACAGCGGCAAGAAAATCATCATCACGACGCTCCAAAAGTTCCCCGTCATTTTCGAGGAGGTGCAGGCGCAGGGTGCGCGGTTCGCCGTCATCGTGGATGAGGCACATTCGTCGCAGACGGGCGAGAGCGCGAAGAAGCTCAAGCGCGCGCTCGGCGACCGCGAGGCGGTGCTCGCGGAGTATGCGCGGCTGGAGGGCGAGGCGGAGGCGGCGCAGACGAGCAACGATGACCGGATGCTCGACGAGCTCGCATCGCACGGGCAGCAGCCGAATCTGTCGTTTTTCGCGTTCACGGCGACGCCGAAGAACAAGACGCT
Organism: uncultured Veillonellaceae bacterium; assembly: GCA_900315575.1. Classification (GTDB taxonomy): domain Bacteria; phylum Bacillota; class Negativicutes; order Selenomonadales; family Selenomonadaceae; genus Selenomonas_C. The sequence continues at coordinate 2,939 of OMZR01000110.1, read as the reverse complement.
CCAGATTTTCGGGCAGCAGAATGACCGTGGCGAATATGTGCCGTTCCACATCTACAGCATGCGGCAAGCCATCGAGGAGCATTTCATCCTCGATGTGCTGCAAAACTATGTGACGTATCACATGTACTATCACATCATCAAGCAGACGCCGGACAATCCCGAACTCGACAGCGGGCAGGGCATCGCGGCGATCAAGCGCTTCGAGGCGCTGCATCCGCACAATATCGCGCAGAAGACGGAAATCATCATGGAGCATTTTCTGCGCATAACGCGGCACAAGATCGGCGGGCGCGCAAAGGCGATGATCGTGACGGCGTCGCGCCTCCATGCCGTGCGCTATTATCAGGCGATTCAGAGCTATATCGAGCAGCATCATCTCGCGGACGAAGTCGGCGTGCTCGTCGCGTTTTCTGGCGAGGTCGAGGACGAGGGAAGGGCGTACACGGAGCCGGGGCTCAATGTCTTGAAAAATGGCGAGCACGTTAGCGAGGCGGCGCTGCCGGAGACGTTCCACGGCAACGACTTCCAGGTGCTCGTCGTCGCGGAGAAATATCAGACGGGCTTTGACGAGCCGCTGCTGCATACGATGTTCGTGGACAAGAAGCTCAACGGCGTCAAGGCGGTGCAGACGCTCTCGCGGCTCAACCGCATCTGCGCAGGCAAAGAGGACACGTTCGTCCTCGATTTCGTCAACACCGCCGAGGACATCCAGAAAGCCTTTGCGCCGTTCTATGAGGGGACGATTTTGAAAGAGGGGACGGACGTCAACATCATCTACGAGATGAAGCGTACGCTCGACCAGTCCGGCATCTACGGCGCGGAGGATGTGGGCGCCGTGGCGAGGCTGTTTTATGCGGGCACGGGCGAAGGGACGGACCTGGGGCGTCTCTCGGGTCTTTTGAAGCCCTGCATCGACCGTTTTTCGGCGTTACCGAAGGAAGAGGCGGACACCTTCAAATCCGTGCTGAACAGCTTCAACCGCGCCTACGCTTTCATCACGCAGATTGCGCGGATGTTCGACCGCGACATGCAGGCGTACAGCGTTTTTGCGAATTTCCTCGTGCGCGTGCTACCGAAGGAGCATCAGGGCAAGGTCGATCTGGCGGATGTGCTCGGGCTCGAATACTACCGCTTGAAGAAGGATTTTGACGGCACGATCGCACTCACGGGCGAGGGCGGCGAGCTCGCGCCGATGGCTGGCAGCGATGGCACGACCTCGAAGAAAAAGAAAGCGCCGCTCGCAGAACTCATCGATCAGATCAATGAGGCGAACGGCACACATTTCACGAACATGGACAAGGTACTCACGCAGATCGTCGATGATTTCAAGGGCGACCCGAAAGCCGTCAAATTCGCGAAGGACAACGACGAGCGGATGTTTTACAGTGGCTACTACCAGAACAAGTTCAGCGACATCGTCGTCGACCGCTTCGAGCAAGACCACGCTTTCATGGAACTCCTCGCGCGAAACGAGAATGCCATGCAGATGCTCATGCAGGGGATGTTGCATGAGGTGTACGAAGGGCTGCGGAGGAGACAGTAGGGAACCCTTTTTTATAAAACATGATGCAGGGAATGGAGGAATTTCATGAACAAGAAAACAGGCATCATTGCCGGAATCATTGTCGCCGTCCTGATTATTGGCGGCATCGCCGGGTACATGTATTACAAGCGGACGCCGACCTACACGTTTGACCTGATCAAGACGTCGGTGGAGAAGCACGACTGGGATACGTTCAGCAAGCATGTTGACACGAAGAACGTCATCAGCACGAGCTATGATGCATTCGTAGAAGGTGCGATGGAATCTGACGAGGATATGGATGAAGACGTCAAGGGCATGGCGAGCGGTTTTGCCAAGCTCCTGAAGCCGAGCATCGTCGATGCCCTGAATCAGGAAGTCGAGCAGTGGGTCAAGACGGGCGAAAAGAAAGAGCCAGACAAGAAGGCGGATTCGAAGGACGAGCAGAAAGCGCAGAATGCGGCCAGCAACATGACGAAGGAAACGGGCTTTGACAAGTCGAAGTTCAAGGGCGTCTCCTATACGAAAAATGACGGCGATTTCTCCCTCGTCGGCATCACGATTGAGGACAGCCAGCTGAAAAAGGACTTCACGCTCGAACTGAAGATGCGCCAGCTGGATGACGGAACATGGCAGATTCTCGAAATCTCAAATCTGAAAGACTACCTGCTGGAACTCGACAAGGCGCGCAAGGCGAAGCTGGCAGAGGTCAACAAGCCCATCCGGGACGAGATTGACCAACGTGTGGCGGTGAAAAATGCGCAGGCAAGCATCGTGCAGGCTGATCCATTCGGCATCTCCCAGAAATTGCGCGTCAACCTGACCCTCGCGGTGAACAGCGACAAGGACATCGCTTCCTTCTCTGGCAACATCTACCTGAAATCTCCTGAAGGCAAGCAGACGAAGATCCCCTTCGAGGCCAAGCGGGGCCTCAAGGCCGGCGACCAGGTGGTTGCCATCGACAAGGAGTTGAATCCGTTCTTCGGCGGGGAAGCGAAGCTCGCCAAGGCGAATCTGAGCCAGTATTCCATCAAGACGCAGCTCACGAAGCTGGCCTATGGAGATGGGACGACGCTGGAACTCAAGACGTCGCTGGATGAGAAGTAACGGAAATCGAATCGGTAGAAGCCTCCATGCATCAACATTGATACAATTGATGCATGGAGGCTTCTTTTTGGTGTGTGGAATAAATCGAAGGCGGTCAACACGGAGTTGACCCTTTTCATTTCGATTTCGGCTATCCTGTAGGCAGAGGCCAAAAAGGTCAATCAGTAAAAATGGTTCGAGGGAGGTTTTTCAAATGAAGAACAGTATTTGGCCTGAATTATTCAACCGGCAAAGGATCAACACTGTCGAGCCCTTGCCATAACTAACGAAATGCTTCTTTCCGTCCTTCACCCGATGGGTTGAGACGAAA
>OMZR01000054.1 GCA_900315575.1 uncultured Veillonellaceae bacterium | reverse complement strand
AATGTGGGACACGCCATTGAGGAAGTGACATTTATGCAGTCTTGATGCGGAAAGAGGCAGATTCATTCGCGGATAAGCCTCGTTGAATAATTCAGGATTGAGCCTTTTATTTTACTAGAATTTCGGATGCATATCAAGTTTTTCTAGGAAAGCACTACTTTCTTAGAAACAGAAAAGACCGCTGGCAAAAACCAGCGGTCTTTTCTTCAGAGGAAAGCAGGAAAATTATTTGCCTGCGAGCTTTGCGTAGTGGTTGTAGCGCGTCTCGGCGTCTTTCTGGGTCTTCTCGAACAGAGCCTCTGCGGCCTCCGGGAAGGAGCGCTTGAGGTTGATGTAGCGGTTCTCGCCCATCAGGAAGTCCTGGAACTTCGAGAAGTCCGGAGCCTTCGAGTCGAGGCTGAACGGGTTCTTGTCCGTGCCGCGGAGGTCCGGGTTGTAACGGAAGTTCGCCCAGTAGCCGCATTCGACAGCGAGCTTGGCTTCGAGCTGGCTGTTGCCCATGCCCTTGCGGATGCCGTGGTTGATGCACGGTGCATACGCGATGATGAGCGACGGGCCATGATATGCCTCTGCCTCTGCGATGGCCTTGAGGACCTGATTGTGGTCGGCACCCATGTCGACCTGTGCAACGTAGATGTAGCCATACGTCATAGCCATGAGGCCCATGTCCTTCTTCTTCGTGCGCTTGCCCGATGCAGCGAACTGTGCGATGGCAGCAGCCGGCGTTGCTTTCGATGCCTGACCGCCCGTGTTGGAGTAGACCTCCGTATCGAAGACGAAGACATTGACATCTTCGCCGGAAGCGAGGACATGGTCGACACCGCCATAGCCGATGTCGTAGGACCAGCCGTCGCCGCCGAGGATCCACTGCGAACGCTTGACGAAGTAGTCGCGCTCGTCGTAGATGGCCTTGAGGTCTGCATCGCCCTGCTCTTTCTCGAGCAGGCTCGTGAGCTTCTCGGCGCGGTCGCGCGTGCCTTCGCCGTCAGCGATATGCTCGATCCAGTCCTTCATGGCTGCCTGGAGGTCAGCGCTGCCCTTGCCGGCATCGATGGCTGCCTGCATGGACGTTGCGAGGCGCTCGCGGATGGCTTTGACGCCGAGGCACATGCCGAGGCCGTACTCTGCGTTGTCTTCAAAGAGCGAGTTCGCCCAAGCCGGGCCCTGGCCCTTCGCATTCTTCGTATACGGCATCGCCGGAGCGGATGCACCCCAGATGGAGGAGCAGCCCGTCGCATTCGAAATCATCATGCGGTCGCCGAAGAGCTGCGTGAGGAGTTTTGCATACGGCGTCTCGCCGCAGCCTGCGCAAGCGCCCGAGAACTCGAACAGCGGCGTCTCGAACTGCGAGCCGATGACTGTCGTCTTCTTGACCGGGTTCTTCTTCGGCGCGACCTTCTTCGGGTCGATACCATAGTCGAAGTACTTCTGGCGATCCTTCTCGGCATCCGTCAGCGGCGTCATCGTGAGCGCCTTTGCCGGGCAGACCTGCGCGCAGTTGCCGCAGCCGAGGCAGTCAAGCGTCGAAACGGCGATCGTGAGGTGCATGCCCTTCGCGACCTTCGAAGCCGTGGACTGCATGCCTTCCGGTGCTGCTGCGAGCTCTTCGTCCGTCGTGAGGACCGGGCGGATGGCAGCATGCGGGCAGACGAACGAGCACTGGTTGCAGCCGATGCACTTCTCCGCATCCCAGGCCGGGACGTTGATAGCCGTGCCGCGCTTCTCATAAGCGGAGCCGCCGACCGGGAACGTGCCGTCTTCCATGCCATGCGCGAAGTGCGAGACAGCGAGCTTCTCGCCTTCCTGGCGGTTCATGACTTCCTGGATTTCTGTGATGAAGGCCGGGACGTCGCGCTTCTCTGCAGGAGCGTCCTTCGCATCCTTCCACGCTGCCGGAACCTCGACCTTGTGGAGGGCAGCGATGCCCTGGTCGATAGCGCCCTGGTTCATGGAGACGACCTTCTCGCCCTTCTTGCCATACGACTTGACGACGGCGTCCTTGAGGTATTCAACGGCCGTGTCGATCGGGATGATGTTCGCGAGCTTGAAGAACGCGGACTGCATGACCATGTTGAAGCGGCCGCCGAGGCCGAGGCCCTTCGCGATGTCAACAGCGTTGACCGTGTAGAACTGGATGTCGTTCTCCGCGATGTAGCGCTTCATGGATGCCGGCAGATGTTTGTCGAGCGCGGCATCGTCCCAAACCGTGTTCAGGAGGAAGACGCCGTGCGGCTTCAGGCCGGCCAGCAGATCGTACGCATAGACGTAAGACTGCTGCGAGCAGGAGATGAAGTCTGCCTTGTTGATGAGGTACGGGCTCGTGATGGGCTGCTTGCCGAAGCGCAGATGGCTCATCGTGATGCCGCCGGACTTCTTGGAATCATATGCAAAGTATGCCTGGGCATACATATCGGTCTTGTCGCCGATGATCTTGATGGCGCTCTTGTTGGCGCCGACCGTGCCGTCCGAGCCGAGGCCCCAGAACTTGCAGGCCGTCGTGCCTTCCGGCGTGAGGTCCACGTCACTGTGCGTCGGTGCGAGGCTGAGGTTCGTCACATCATCTTCGATGCCGATCGTGAAGCCGTGGAGCGGATTGTCTGCTTTGAGGGCGTCGTAGACAGCGAACACCTGATCCGGCGTCGTGTCCTTGCCGCCGAGGCCATAGCGGCCGCCGACGATGATCGGAGCATTCTCCTGGCCATAGTAAGCCGTCTTGACATCGAGGTAGAGCGGCTCGCCGAGCGCGCCCGGCTCTTTCGTGCGGTCGAGGACAGCAATCTTCTTGACCGTCTTCGGCAGAGCTTTGAGGAAGTGCTCGATGGAGAACGGACGATAGAGGTGCACGGAGAGGAGGCCGACCTTCTCGCCCTGCTTGTTGAGGTATGTTGCGACCTCTTCAGCCGTCTGGCAGATGGAGCCCATCGCGATGATGACGCGGTCCGCATCGGGTGCGCCGTAGTAGTCGAACAGATGATGCTCGCGACCCGTGATCTTTGCGAGGTCTGCCATGGCATCCTCGACGAGCTGCGGGATGGCATCGTAGTAGCGGTTGACCGCCTCGCGCTCCTGGAAGTAGATGTCCGGGTTCTGTGCCGTGCCGCGGATGACCGGATGATCCGGATTCAGTGCGCGGCGGCGGAAGGCTGCGACCGCATCCCAGTCGAGGATCTTGCCAAGGTCGTCATAGTCCACAACTTCGATCTTCTGGATCTCGTGGGACGTGCGGAAGCCGTCAAAGAAGTTGATGAACGGCACGCGGCCCTTGATGGCAACGAGGTGAGCGACAGCCGAGAGGTCCATGACCTCCTGTACGCTGGCCTCGGCGAGCATCGCGCAGCCTGCCTGGCGAGCCGCCATGACATCCTGCTGGTCGCCGAAGATGTTCAGCGAGCTCGTCGCAAGCGCTCTAGCCGAGACATGGAAGACGCCCGGCAGTAGTTCGCCGGAAATCTTGTAGAGATTCGGGATCATGAGGAGGAAGCCCTGCGATGCCGTGTAAGTCGTCGTCAGTGCGCCCGCCTGCAGAGAACCATGGACAGCACCAGCTGCACCGGCTTCCGACTGCATCTCGATGACGCGGACCTTTTCGCCGAAGAGGTTCTTGGCGCCATGCGCCGCCATCTCATCGACATGCTCTGCCATCGGCGAAGACGGCGTGATCGGGTAGATGGCTGCGACGTCCGTAAACGCGTAGGAGATGTAGGCGGCAGCGGTGTTGCCGTCCATCGTTTTCATCTTTTTGCTCATGTTGAAGCTCCCCTCTGTTTGGTTCAAGTGTGTCATTTGAGGTATACGAGGTATACAGAATACCCAAGCTTTATTCTACACGTTCGAAACGCAATTGTAAACACTTTCCGTCACGATTTTATCAGATTTTCTGATTGTTGATTACGATTCCCTATGGTTTTCACGGCTATGGCGCCGTCCATAGGCAAAATATATGACGAGTCCCGCCGCACTCCAGATCCAGAAACGCTCCCAGGTCATCGACGAAAGGTTGTACATGATGTAGCCGCACGAGAGGATGGCAAGCAGACTCATGACGTGGATGGCCGGGCAGCGGAACGGACGCCGCGCATCCGGCTGGCGGTGGCGCAGGACGACGACGCCGATGGCGGAAATAATGAAGGCAAACAACGTGCCAACACTGCACATCTCTGCGACGACATTGATCGGCGTAAAGCCCGAAATCAGCGCGACCGCAAGGCCGACGAGAATCGTGATGCGGTGCGGCGTCGCAAAGCGCGGATGGATTTTGCAGACGGCCTGCGGAATGAGGCCGTCGCGGCTCATGGCGAAGAACGCGCGCGTCTGCGCATACATCATGACGAGCAGCACCGTCGTGAGGCCCGCAATCGCGCCCGTGCCGACGAGCGCCGAGCCAAAACGATAGCCGAGCTCGCGCAGCACGAACGCGACAGGCTCTGCCGTGTCGAGCTCCGTGTACGGCACGTTGCCCGTCATGACGGCCGTCACGGCGATGTAGAGAAGCGTGCAGATCGCGAGCGACGCGATGATGCCGATCGGCATGTCGCGCGCGGGGTTCTTCGTCTCCTCTGCCGCCGTCGCAACGGAATCGACGCCGAGATACGCAAAGAAGATGACGGCCGCGCCGGCCGAGACGCCCGCGAAACCAAACGGCATGAACGGCTCCCAGTTCGTCACATCGACGGACGGCCCTGCGAGGAACAGGAAAATGAAGATGGCGAGCAATTTGACGGCGACGAGCGCCTTGTTGACCGTCACGCTCTCATGGACGCCGCGAATGAGCAGGAATGTCAGGAACAATGTAATCAGGATGGCCGGCAGATTCACGAGGCCGCCATCGGCTGGCACCATCGTAAACGCCTGCGGCAGCTCGATGCCGGCGGTTTTTAAAAGGCCGACGACATACGCCGACCACCCGCCCGCAACGGCCGACGCGCCGACGGAATATTCAAGCACGAGGTTCCAGCCGACGAGCCACGCAAAGAGCTCGCCGACCGAGGTGTAGGCGTAGGCATAGGCAGAGCCAGCGACCGGCACCATCGAAGCGAGCTCGGAATACGTCATGCTGACGAACGCGCACGTCACCGAGGCAATCAGGAACGACAGCATGAGCGCGGGGCCCGCGTATTTCGCGGCCGCAACGCCCGTCAGCACGAAGATGCCCGTGCCGACGATGACGCCGATGCCGAGCATCGTGACGTCGAGCGCCCCCATGGCGCGCCTGAGATGTGTCGCCTTCGCGTCCGCCTGGTACTCCTCGATGGATTTTGTACGGAAAATATCCAAAAATCGTTGCCTCCAATTCATCGCACCCGCGAAAGGTACGACATGCTTTTTGCTATGACGTGCAAGGGACTCCCCCCGCCCTTCGGGCCCGTCCCCTCTCTAGAGGGGGGCTGATGGGGTGTTAGAACATGTCGCGCCGCCAGAGCACATAGGCGCTCGTAATCGAAATCGCGAACGCGAGCACCATGACATAGAGGAACCCATTCGGATTGTCGGCGAGCGGCACGGGGACGTTCATGCCGAAGAAGCTCGACACGACCGTCGGGATAGCGATGATGATTGTCATGGCGGCCAAGAACTTCATGACGAGGTTCTGGCTGTTCGAAATAATGGACGAAAACGTATCGGCGATGCGCGCGAGAATCTTGCTGTACATCTCAACCATTTCGCGCGCCTGCTTGTTCTCGATGATGACATCCTCCAAGAGGTCTTCGTCCTCTTCATAGACCTTGAGGATCGGCGCGAGACTCTGGTTGTTGCGGATGCGCATGAGCTTGTCGAGCACGGCGCCATTCGAGCGGATGGCCGCGTTGAAATACGTCAGGCCCTTTTGCAACGTCAGCAGGCGCAGGATCTCCGAATTCTTCATATCATGGCGCAACTGTTCCTCGATTTCATCCGACGTCTTCGAAATCTGGCGCAGGTATTTCAAATAGTACGTCGCCGACTTGTAGAGAATCTGGAACAGGAAGCGCGTCTTCTTGTACGTGCGGAACAGCTTGGCCGTGCGCTCGTTGAATTCGCTGATGACAGGCGTTTCTTCGAGACAGACCGTCAGAATGAACTCGTCCGTCACGATGATCGCAAGCGGCAAGGCATCATAGCTGTCCTTGTCGCGGCAGACCGGGACATTCGTCAGGACCATGACCGAGTCGTCCTCGACGTCGGTATGCGAGCGCTCCTCATCGTCGAGGGCAGAGCGCAGGAAATCGGGATCGACTTCCGTCAGATTGCTCACGACTTTCAGCTCATAGGGCGTCGGATCGATGATGTTGATCCACGCCCCTTTCTCGAGCGTCTTGAGCGTGAGTTCCTGCAAAGGGCCGCTCTCCATCGACTTGTAAATCTTCAGCATGGATGGTTTCCTCCCTTTTCCTGGGAAAAGCGCCATCCAAGCCTATTCTATCCGTAAAATCCGAATCAGGCGAGGGACAGCAGCACTTCCCCGTATGCAATTTTTCGTTTCGGTTTCGCTGAACTAGGGTGGTCGTCCATGTCCCTCACCTTCCTTTTTGCGTGGTTTTCATGGGTTTCATGCGTTTCGCAAATTTTTCCGTTCTTCATTTTATACCCCGTGCCCTGCTTTGTCTAGAAAAAAATCCGGCAGCCGCTGGAATCCAATGTTCCAGAAGCTGCCGGATGATGGATGGATGCATTTTATTCCGCTGAAAGGCCGAACATCGTGTCAAGCAGCGTTTTGCCGCTCGGCGTGCAAAAGACTTTTTCGCGGAACGACGCGATGGCGTCTTTCGAGAGGTTGTCCTCGTAGGCATTGACGAGAAAGTCTGCCTCGAGCAGAATCTGCCAGTCGATGCCGTCGACGCCCGTATACGTGTGGTGGTGCGCAATCAGGAAGCAGACGCGGTCGATGACGCCCGTCGCGCATTCACACGATGCGAGCAGCGTGCGCGCGGGAGCAGGTCCTTCCTGCTCCTGGTATTTGCCGGCCGTGCTGCCGTATTTTTCCTCTGAGGCATGGATGCCGATGTCGTGCAGGATGGCCGCGAGTTCGAGCGTCTGCTGCACGTCATCCGGCAGCTGCTCCATGCGGCCGATTTCCGTGGCAAAGGCATAGACTTTGAGGAAGTGCTGGATGCGCCGCGCATCGCCGCGGTCAAACGCGATCATTTTCTGGAGAACAGTATCGGAGAGCGTCATTCTGCTTTCCCCTTTCTCTGCTTTTCCGCCACGTGGTAAATGGCTTCGAGCTCTTTGCCTGAGAACTGGTACTTCTCGTTGCAGAAATGGCAGACGACTTCGGCATGGCCGTCGTCAACGAGAGACTTGAGGTCCGCGAGGTTCAGGCCAAGCAACACGTCGCTGATGCGGCCTTTCGAGCACGGACAGCGGAACGCCAGGTCCGTCGTCGCCAGATACTCGACGTCGAAGCCCTGCAGCACCTCGCCGATGATGCCTTTTGCATCAAGGCCGCGCTCGACCATGTGCGAGACAGAATGGATGCTCTGGATGTTCTTTTCAAGCCGTGCAAGCACTTCATCCGAAACATCCGGCAGCGGCTGGAGGATGAAGCCGCCAGCGCCGATGCAGTGGAAATCGGGATCGACAAGGACGCCGAGGCCGACGGACGACGGTGTCTGCTCCGAGACATAGAGGTACTTCGTGAGGTCGTCGGCAATCTCGCCATCCGAAATTTCAACGCTGCCCGTGATCGGGTTCTTGAGCCCCGTGAAGCGCGTGACCGTTACCATGCCGTCTGTGCCGACGCCGCCGCCGACATCGATCTTGCCGAGCTTGTTCAGCGGCAGGTTCACATGCGGCTCGCCGACAGAACCGCGCACGAAGCCCTCGGGCGTCGCGTCAGCCGTGACCTTTCCGAGCGGTCCATGGCCGTCAAACGTGACCGTCAGCGCCTCTTTATTCTTCAGGTTCGCCGCGAGGAGCAGCGCACCTGTCATCGTGCGGCCGAGCGCCGCTGCCGCGACCGGGTAGCAGTCATGACGGCGGATAGCCTCATTGACGAGGTCCGTCGTGACCGCCGCATAAATGCGCACGCCCTCGGCCGTGGCTTTTACGAGATGATCCTTCATACTCTTACTAAGACCTCCTTGGGTCTGTGAATTCAAAGGTTCAAGCTTTCGAGGACGGTGCCATCTGCGAGATCAAAAATGCGGATGACGCCGTCTTCGAGTACCGCGCACGTCTCCTTCCCGTCCGCGCGCTTCGAAAGCGCTGCCGAGCCAGGATTCAGGAACACGGTCTTGCCGCGCTTCTCGAGCACGGTCGTATGGATATGGCCGCTGATGAAAAGGTCGGCTTTGAGATGCGCCGCCATCGCGTCCTTTTCCGCGTCCGTCATGACCGCGTCACCATGCGTGATAATGATCCGCAGCCCCTCGGCCACGACATAGGCATACGGCGCCTGAATCGGCACCTCGAGGCAGCTCGCGTCCACATCCGAATCACAGTTGCCCTTCGCGATGATGACAGGGACAGAGCACGCATTGATGGCCTTTACAAGCTCCGCCGGATCGTAATCGGCCTTGCGCGGATTGCGCGGACCGTGGTACAGCACGTCGCCGGCATGGAGAATCATATCAGCGCCTTGAAAAAATTTGCTGCAGGCATCCGTCCAGGCGTTGAGGTGGCCGTGGGTGTCGCTGATGATGCCGAGTTTCATTGGGTGGTTGCTCCTTTCGTGGTTGATGGGGATGAGATTGCTTCGATAGGTTGGCAGCATTTGTCAGGCTACAACACCCGACTACTCCCCCCGCCGCTCACGCGGCCCGTCCCCCCTCAATGAGGGGGGCTGTTGAGTAAGTTGCGCTCCGCAATAGATGAAAGAAAGAGGCCGCGAGATACCTTGTGTCTTTGGGAGGTTGGAGACTCCCATAAGAAACCTTTTAGCGATGCGACCGCAGGGAGCGCTAGCGTTGGTTTCGTTGGGAGCCCCCAACCGACCCAAGCGAGAACAAACCTTCGCGAGCGCCCTCTTCTTACATTTTCTTCAGCAGATTCGCCATTTCCATCGCCGCCATGGCGCCATCTGCGCCCTTGTTCCCTGCCTTGGTGCCGGAGCGTTCGATGGCCTGCTCGATGTTTTCTGTCGTGACGACGGAGAAGATCGTCGGCACGCCTGTCTGGAGGCCGACCTGGGCGACGCCTTTTGAGACTTCGTTGCAGACGTAGTCATAATGCGTCGTCGAGCCGCGGATGACGGCGCCGAGGCAGATGACAGCATCATATTTACCGCTTTCCGCCATTTTTTTCGCGACGAGCGGGATCTCGAACGCCCCTGGCACCCAGGCAACGTCGATGTCGTCATCGGCCGCCTCGTGGCGGTGCAGCGTGTCGAGCGCGCCGCCGAGGAGCTTCGACGTGATGAATTCATTGAAACGTGCGACCACGATGCCGAATTTCAGGCCTTTGCCCGTGACGTAGCCTTCAAGAATATTTGCCATGAAAAATCTTCCTTTCTTACTACAACTGCCTTCGCAGGTACAATCGTGCATCTCCTGCAACATACCTCCGACACCCTCTCAGTCACGCTACGCGTGACAGCTCTCCCTGTGGGAGAGCCTTTTATTTCAGTTTGTCGTCCGAGAGGATGTGGCCCATGCGTTCCTTCTTCGTCGTCAGGTAGCGCTTGTCGAATTTGTTGGCCGCCACCTGCAGCGGGACGCGCTCGACGATTTCGAGGCCGTAGCCTTCAAGACCCGCGCGCTTCGCCGGGTTGTTCGTCATGAGGCGGATACTCGTGAGGCCGAGGTCGGCGAGAATCTGTGCGCCGATGCCGTAGTCGCGGAGGTCCGGCGCGAAGCCGAGCTCGACATTCGCCTCGACCGTGTCCGCGCCCTTGTCCTGCAGCTCGTAGGCGCGCATCTTGTTCGCGAGGCCGATGCCGCGACCTTCCTGCCGCATGTAGAGCACGACGCCCTCGCCCTCTTCTTCGATTTTCCGCAGCGCGAGCGCGAGCTGGTCGCCGCAGTCGCAGCGAAGCGAACCGAGCGCATCGCCTGTCAGGCATTCCGAATGGACGCGCACGAGCACGTTCTTCTTGCCGCGCACGTCGCCCTTGACGACGGCGAGGTCGCATTTGTTGTTCAGCGTGTTCTCATAGGCATGGATGCGGAAATGGCCGTACTTGCTCGGGAAATCGACGTTCGCGACTTCCTTGACGAAGTTTTCCGTGCGCTTGCGGTACTCGATGAGCGACTGGACCGTGATGATGTGGAGGCCGTGCTTTTTCGCAAATTCTTTGAGTTTCGGCGTGCGCATCATGTGGCCGTCATCGTCCATGATTTCGCAGCAGAGGCCATAGGGCTTCAGGCCTGCGAGTTTCGCGAGGTCCGTCGTCGTCTCGGTGTGGCCGGCGCGGCGCAGCACGCCGCCTTCGACGGAGCGCAGCGGGAAGACATGGCCGGGGCGGCGGAACGTGGCAGGCTTCGATTTCGAGTCCATGAGTGCCTTGACCGTCTGGCAACGCTCGTAAGCGCTGATGCCCGTTTCCGTGTCGTAGGCGTCGATGGAAACCGTGAACGCCGTCTCGTGGTTGTCGGTGTTGTTCGCGACCATCGGCGAGATGTCGAGCTCGTCGAGACGCGCGCCGTCAATTGGCGTGCAGATGAGGCCTTTGGCATTCGTGGCCATGAAATTAATGGCCTCCGGCGTGACGAAGTCGCCCGCGATGATGAGGTCGCCCTCGTTCTCGCGGTCCTCGTCATCGACGACGACGACCATTTTGCCGGACTTGATATCTTCGATGGCCTGTTCGACCGTTGCAAAATCTGACATATTTGTTCCCCCTCTGGGTGTTAGTATCCGTATTTTTCGAGAAAGGCTTTCGTGATCGCACCCGCGGAAGATGGGCTGGTACGATTTGATAGGACGTGCAAGGGACTCCCCCCACCGCTCGCGCGGTCCCCCCCCCTCTGTGAGGGGGGCTGGCTCGAAAGCAACAATCGTTCTACATATTTGGCGAGGATGTCGGTTTCGATGTTGACGCGGCTGCCTTTTTTCTTTGTGTGGAGGTTCGTCGACTGGAGCGTGTGCGGGATGAGCGAGACGGTGAAATCGCTGTCGCCGACCGCCGCGACCGTCAGGCTGATGCCGTCGATGGCGACGGAGCCTTTTTCTGCGATATAGCGCAGGAGCGCGGGCGCTGCCGCCAGTTTCAGCAGCAGGGCGTTGCCTTCCTCTTTGAGGGAAAGCACCTCGCCCGTGCCGTCGATGTGGCCGCTGACGATATGGCCGCCGAGACGGGTCTGGAGCGTCAGTGCGCGTTCGAGGTTGACGGGGCTTCCCTTCTTGAGCCCGTCAAGCGACGTGCGGCGGATGGTCTCTGGCATGACGTCGGCCGTGAAATGGCGCGCGTCAAACGATGTGACCGTCAGGCAGATGCCGTTGACGCAGATGCTGTCGCCGAGCTGGACGTCCTCGAGGACGCGCTGCGCGTCAATCGAAAGGACGCCGCCGCCGATCTGGCGGACTCTGCCGACTTCTTCAATGATACCGGTAAACAAGCGCCCACCTCATTTCGTTTCCTGCGTTCCGTGCTGTACGTAGGCCGTCAGCAGGACATCGCCGCCGATCGTTTCGGCCGTGAAGCCTGTGAGTTCCACGGCATCGGCGAGCTTTGGAAAGCCCTTGCCCTCGACGGGCGTCTTGGCGTCCGCACCTCCGACGATTTTCGGTGCGACGAACGCATGAACCTTGTCAACAAGGCCCGCGGCCAGCAGTGAAAATGCAATACTGCCGCCGCCTTCGACAAAGACCGATGTGATTTCACGGCGTCCGAGCTCCTGCATGAGCGCCCGCAGGTCGACCTCGGGCCCGCTGCCGCAGGCAAGGACTTCGACGCCCGCATTTTGCAGCACCTCGACGCGCTCTTTTGGCGCGGCTTCCGTTGTCGCGACGATGGTTTTCGCCGCGCCGTCCGTCACAACATGGGCGGAAAGCGGCGTGCGCGCCTGGCTGTCGACGATGATGCGGATGGGATTTTTGCCCGGGACGCCTGGCAGGCGCGTCGTGAGGCTCGGGTCGTCGTGGAGCTCCGTGCCGATGCCGACGAGGATGGCGTCATAGCGGTCGCGCATTTCGTGGACGTGCAGGCGCGAGGCCTCGTTCGTGATCCACTGCGAGTCACCCGCCGCCGTCGCGATCTTGCCATCGAGCGTCATGGCCGTCTTGAGGACGGTGAACGGCAGGCCCGTCGTGATCCAGTGCAAAAAGACCTCGTTGAGGCGCCGCGCCTCTTGCTCGAGGACGCCGACCTTGACTTCGATTCCAGCGTCGCGCAAGATCGCGACGCCCTTGCCCGCAACTTTCGGATTCGGGTCTAAGAGAGCGACGACGACGCGCGCGATGCCGGCCTCGGCCACGGCCTTGGCACAGGGGCCCGTGCGACCGTAATGCGCGCAGGGTTCGAGCGTCACATAGAGCGTCGCGCCCCGCGCGAGGTCGCCGGCCATGCGCAGCGCATGCACCTCGGCGTGCGGCGTCCCGGCTTTCCGGTGCCAGCCTTCGGCGATGATGCGGCCGTCACGCACGATGACCGCGCCGACGAGCGGATTCGGGCTCGTGCGCCCCTCGGCATGATGCGCGATGCGCAAGGCCTCCCGCATGTACATTTCATCCAGTTCATCTTGCAAAGGAACCACCTCGTTTTCTGCAGACAGAAACGTTCCGAGACATCCGCAACATCCGTGCAACACAAAGAGCCACAGAGAAGCAACGTCTCTGCGGCTCGGTCATACGAAAAAAGACTGACATTCTTTTCCCATCCAGACTGTACTGTCGGCTCTGGAATCTCACCAGATCGTGCACCCCGAAGGGGCTCGCGGGCTTTACCGCCGGTGGGGAATCACACCCCGCCCTAAAGAGATGTCTCATTTGTGCTTTATTGTAGCACAGTTGTGTCGATTTGTCTAGAGGAAAGGGGACGGACGACTGGCGAACGTAACTTCTACAGCAGGCTCTCCCTCTGGGAGAGCTGTCACCGTTAGGTGACTGAGAGGGTAGTTGGGAGCATTCGCCAAACCTATTTTGGAGATGTTCTCTTAGAAATAATGATATGTTTCAGGTTTCTGCTTCTTACTACCCTCTCCGCCTCGCATCCGCTCGGCACCTCTCCCAGAGGGAGAGGCAGCTGTATTCGTTACGCTCGGAAATAGCCCGTAAGATCTTTGAAATTCCTAATACGGAGCAGATATTACTCCCCTGCTCGCTCGGTGATGCCATCGAGGAGAATTTGGAGCGCATCGTCGCTGATGTGGGCGGCGGTGTCTTTTGCGAGGGCGGCACGGGCGGCGTGGAAGTCGGTGCGGGCGGCTTTGTCGTTGGGAACTTCGAGGAGGCGCAGGCCGGTGCGGCAGGCGGTGGCGAGGGCTTTGAGGCGGTGGAGCTGCGGCTGACATTCGGCGAGCGTCGCGGGGTCGAGATTGGTCTCGAGGATGGAGGCGTCTTGCTCGATGGCGGAAAGCCGGGCGTCGAGGTCGTGGAGACGGGAGGTAGTGACGGCCTCGGGTGCGCCTTGGTCGATGGCGGCAAAGAGGTTATCGACGGCGTGGCGGAACGCGGGCGCGTCGGGGCGGCCGATATCGGCCCAGATGTTCTTCATATGCGTGCTGTGGTCGGCGAAGGTTTCCATGGCAGCGGCGAGACGCGCAGGCGCTTTGCTGGCGCGCGGCTGCGTTGCGGCAGAAGGCGTGCGGCGCTTTGCTGCAGTACGGTGGTTCTCGGTATCCGCGAAATCTTCGATGGCCTGATGCCAGGCGGCTTCGTGGTCGTAGCTTTCAGGGTTCTTTGCCAGTGTTGCGCCGGTCGCGAGAGCGATCTTTGACAGCCGCTCATGCTTCATGGGGTTGTAGAAGATAGCCGGGACATCGCCGAGCGGCAGCTGCTCGATGGGACCGAGGGCGAGCTTTGCTTCGTCGTAGTCCGTGACGGGATAGTTCCACCAGAGGCCGAGCGGGCGGCCGCCATAGAGGTTGCGGGCAGCGGCGAGGCTGTCTGCTGTGAGGCCGCCACGCGCGACGCCATCGCCTGTGTAAAGGACGAGGATGTCCGTGCCTGCGAGCCCTGCCGCAAAAGCGCGGGTGTAATCACTCGAGTTCCCCGCGCCATCCTGCATGGTGTCATAGCTGTACTGCGTCGGAACGGTGAGGAAGGGATGGACGTCCGGGTGGCGGGCGCGGAGCTCCTGATCGATGGCGCGCAGGAATGCAGCCTGTCCGGCGCCGTCGCAGCTTTCGATGTCATCAAAAAAGATGGCGAAGTCGCGGACGCCAAGGGCATAGAGCGCCTCGCATTTTTCGAGCATAGCGGCGCGGTCGGCCGCCTCCCCCGCCCCGAGGTGCAGGTCGAGGCCGGGCGAGACAGCGAAGATGAAGCGGACGCCGTCCGCCTTTGCGGCGGTGACGAGGCGTGCGAGGTCGGCAAGTTCGGCCTCTGGATACGGTTCGCGCCATTTTTCGCGATGGTACGGGTCGTCCTTCGGTGCGTAGATGTAGGCATTGAGGCCGCTCTTGCCGCAGAAAGCGAGCATGTCGAGGCGAGCGGCCTCCGTCCACGGCGTGCCGTAGAAGCCCTCGATGACGCCGCGGAGCGGGACGGATGCGGCAGAGGCGACTGACGACGCCGGAATCATAGAAAGCATAACCAGCATCACGACCTGTACAAAGATGGCGAAAAAGTATGAAAGCGGGGCCTTTTTGATGAGCTCCCCCATCACTCCCAATTCACCTGGTTGTATTTGAGGCGGAAGAAGCGAGCGTTCGTGTCGCGCGGACGGTCGGCCCAGATGGCAAGCTGCTTGAGGCCGCGGCGCAGCTCGCCTTCCGTCAGGATCGTGGCCTCGCGCTCGGTCATGTCGGGACGGTGCATGGCTTCGCGCATGCTGCCGAGGATGTCGTCGGTCATGCCGTTTTCGGCATAATCCTTGAGGGCTTCATACGTCTCCTGGATGTAGTAGGACGTGGTTTTGAGAGCGTTGTCGCAGAGCCAGACGGCGAGCTTCTTGCAGGTTTCGTCATCGAGCTGCGGGCGGATGGATTCGGACATGGTGATATGCCTCCCCTTTTTCGATCAGAGTTTGGCGCGGTGGCCATACATTTTTTCGTAGTAGTCCTGATATGCGCCGCTGATGATGTGCTGCCACCAGTCGCGGTTGTCAAGGTACCACTGGATCGTCTTCTGGATGCCGTCTTCAAATTTCGTCGCGGGCAGCCAGCCGAGTTCGTTGTGAATCTTCGTCGGGTCGATGGCGTAGCGGCGGTCGTGACCTTTGCGGTCGGCGACGTGCTCAATGAGGGATTCCGGCTTTTTGAGAGCCTTGAGGATCGTCTTGACGACGTCAATGTTGCGGCGTTCGTTGTGGCCGCCGATATTGTAGACTTCGCCGACGCGACCCTTGCGGATGATGAGGTCGATGGCGGCGCAGTGGTCCTCGACGTAGAGCCAGTCGCGGACGTTTTCGCCCGTGCCGTAAACCGGGAGCTTCTTGTCGGCAAGCGCATTGATAATCATGAGTGGGATGAGTTTTTCGGGAAAATGGTAGGGGCCGTAGTTGTTCGAGCAGCGGGAAATCGTCGTCGGCAGCTGGTACGTGCGGTGGTAGGCCATGACGAGGAGGTCGGCCGAAGCCTTCGAAGCGCTGTAGGGGCTCGACGTGTGGAGCGGGGTCTCCTCGGTAAAGAAAAGGTCAGGTCGGTCGAGCGGCAGATCGCCGTAGACTTCGTCGGTCGAAACCTGATGGTAGCGCGTGATGCCGTACTTGCGGCAGGCATCGAGCAGGACGCTCGTGCCGATGATGTTTGTCTGGAGAAAAATTTCAGGGTTCTCGATGGAGCGGTCGACGTGGCTCTCGGCGGCAAAGTTGACGACGATGTCAGGGTGCTCGGCCTCGAAGAGGTCATAGACGGCCTTGCGGTCGGCGATGTCGGCGCGGACGAATGTGAAGTTTTCGTGCTTCTGCGCAGCTTCGAGCGTCTCGAGGTTGCCGGCATAGGTGAGCTTGTCAAGGCAGATCAGACGGTCTTCCGGGTGGTTCTGGAGTTCGTAGTAAACGAAGTTGCTACCGATAAAACCGGCGCCGCCGGTAATGATGATGGTCATGGGTTAGGTGGGTCCTTTCGTTTGAGTGGTGTAGGGTTGTTCGTGGGTGCGGAGGATTCTTTCGTGGGCGCGGTCAGACGGGGCTCCGCGATGGGGTGTTCTTAGTCGCAGTCGGGCGGGGGCTTCGAGCCGACTCGTTCAGCGGCGAATCTTCCCTCGCGCCCAGATTGGGGCTCGATGTAAACCGATGCAACTGTTTTCAGCTCAACTTTGCTGTCTTTTTCGGCGCCGCTTCGGATGTTCACCGCTTCGCTCGCTGTCTCGAAGTCCCCGCCCTCC
>OMZR01000219.1 GCA_900315575.1 uncultured Veillonellaceae bacterium | reverse complement strand
TGCAATTGGCGCATGATCATGGCGATGCCCTGCAACACATCGACTGGCTCGAAGCCCGTGATGACACCTGGCACACCGTAGCGGTCTGCGAGGAACTGGTACGGCTTGGCACCGATGATGGTGCTGACATGGCCTGGCAAGATGAGCGCATCGATCTTGAGTTGAGGATCGGCGACGATCGTCTCGAGTGCATTAGGCATGTTCTTGTGTGCGGCGAAGATGCTGAAATTAGCCAGCCCGAGCTCGGATGCACGTTTGACGGCGCGAGCAACGAGTGGGGTAGTGGTTTCGAATCCGACGCCCACAAACACGACTTGTTCGTCGGGGTTGGCCTGCGCGAGCGCTAGTGCGTCGAGCGGCGAGTAGACGATTTGGATGTCGCGCCCGGCGGCCTGCTCGGCAAGAAGGCTCGACGTCGACCCGGGTACTCGTGTCATATCGCCGAACGTGGCGATTGTCACTTCGGGCACGCGGGCGAGCGCAATGACCGTGTCGATGTCGCGATTGCATGTGACGCAAACTGGGCATCCGGGGCCGCTTGCAAGACGTGTGCCTTCGGGCATGAGGTCGCGAATGCCGTTGCGGGCGATTGCCACCGTGTGCGTGCCGCAGACCTCCATGAGCGTCGCGCCACCTTCAGGTGCGAACATCTCGCAAGCGCGCACGAGTTCGCGCGCGAGCTTGGGGTCTTTGAATTTTGCCAGCTCGGTCGAAAAATCGACGGACATTATGCCAGCGCCCCCTCCGCATTGGGGTTGAGCAGCGGGTCGTCGAGCATGTCGGCCATGTCTTGGATCAGTTCGAGCGTCTCCTCGGCATATTGCTGATCGACGATCTCGATGGCGAAACCAGCGTGCACGAGCACGTAATCGCCGGGCTTCGCCTCCGGCAGAAGCATCATCGAGACGTCACGCGTGACGCCACTTATCTCCACCTTGCCGACCGCATCCTTGAGGACTGCCGTGATCGATACTCCCTTGACACGCTGGGCGCCCCATTCGGCCGTCATCTGTGACGGATGGCGTCCCCAGACATTCTCCGTATAATGTTCAAAGAACATGGAGTAGAGTTTCTTACCGAAGCGGTTAATATAGAAATCCTCCAAAGAGACCTCTTTGCGCTTGTGCACCATGCTGCCCACATAGCTGAATCCCGCTTCCAGTGTCGTCACAAGCCCCATGTTGGTAAATGTCTCGGGCTTTAACGAAATCGGATAATCAAAGAAGCGGTTGTTGAAAAAGATACGTGAAATGCGGTTTCTGCGCAGCATGACACGGTCTTCCTTCTCCGGATCCGGTCCGCCCTCTTCGAGCGTGCAGTCGCGGAAAAGCACCTTGTCGTCGTAGGACGGCGCGCCCTGCACCGGCAGCATCTCATTCCACCACTGATTTACCTCAGGCATCTTGGAAAAAAATCTGTGCCCGCCCATGTCCATGCGGTTTCCTTTATAGTTGACAGTCTTCGCAATGCCCCCGACCTGGCTTCCCTCCTCAAAGACCACCACTTCATACTCATCCGGCGTACGCAGCAACTCATATGCAGCTGTGAGTCCCGCGGGACCGCCTCCGATGATGATGACTTTTTTCTTCATGTTATTCCTTTCCGTGAGTCAGAAGGGACGGTTCTGACCGACTCATTTTCTCCCACATTATTAACTTGGCATCAGCAGATATTGAATCCGGTAAAACAGAGCCGGATTATATGTGCGTATCGGGATCGCCTGTCCGTCACTGAAAACGGCGAGATAATTCACCCCGACACAGAAAATCGTAAGAACGATCACTACCTTCAAATATGCATAATACCCGTGAAAATCTGTATTGTCCAGTATTGTAAGGATCGCAAGGATCGATGTCAGCATCAAAAGCCAACCGTAGTCGATCATGTAACGCTGGGAAATGCCGCCGACCTGAACGTCCAATTCGATGAGAATGACCGCCAGGCCGAAGGAAAATACCGCCAGACCGAAAGTCTTTCCCGCTATCATTTTTTTGCGCAGGCGGAAGATCCAG
>OMZR01000057.1 GCA_900315575.1 uncultured Veillonellaceae bacterium | reverse complement strand
TCCGTCAACTGGTGCGACACCTGCGGCACGGTGCTCGCGAACGAGCAGGTCATCGACGGCAAGTGCTGGCGCTGCGATTCGCCCGTGCAGAAAAAAGACCTCTCGCAGTGGTTCCTGAAGATCACGGACTATGCTGACGTCCTCCTCAAAGACCTCAAGAAGCTGCCGGGCTGGCCGGATCGCGTCAAGACGATGCAGGACAACTGGATCGGCCGCAGCGAGGGCCTCGAGTTCGAGCTCGATGCGCCGGAGCTCGGCGAGAAGATTGCGGCTTACACGACGCGCCCCGACACGGTCTACGGCATCACGTTCCTCGCGCTCGCGGCCGAGCATCCGCTCGTCGAAAAGATTTGTGAAGGAAATCCGAAGGCAGAGGAAATCAAAGCCTTTGTCCAGCGCACGCGCAACCAGTCCGAAATCGAGCGCACGTCGAGCGAGTCGGAAAAGGAAGGCATCTTCACGGGCGCGTACTGCGTGAACCCGTTCAATGGCAACAAGGTGCAGATCTGGGTCACGAACTACGTCCTTGCCGACTACGGCACGGGCGCCGTCATCGGCGTGCCGTCCGAAGACCAGCGCGACTGGATGTTCGCGACGAAGTACAACATCCCGAAGATCATCACGCTCCAGCCGAAAGACCGCGAGTTGAAATTGGAAGAGATGACGGAAGCGTACACCGACAAGGACGGCGTCCTCGTCAATTCCGCGCAGTTCACCGGCATGGAGATGCATGCGGCCATGAAGGGCATCATGGGACAAGGACGGCGTCCTCGTCAATTCCGCGCAGTTCACCGGCATGGAGATGCATGCGGCCATGAAGGGCATCATGGACTACGCCGAGGAAAAAGGCTTCGGCAAGCGCCGCGTGAACTTCCGCCTGCGCGACTGGCTCATTTCGCGCCAGCGCTACTGGGGCGCGCCGATCCCGGTCATCAACTGCCCGCATTGCGGCGAAGTGCTCGTGCCGGAAGACCAGCTGCCCGTGTTGCTGCCAGAAGACGTCTCGTTCGAGCAGGGTTCGCTGTCGCCACTCGCGTCGAGTGATAGCTTCGTGCATTGCAAATGCCCAAAGTGCGGCGCGGACGCGACGCGCGAGACGGACACGATGGACACGTTCATCTGCTCGTCGTGGTACTACCTGCGCTATACCGATCCGCACAACGACAAGGAGCCGTTCGCGAAGGACAAGGTCAATTACTGGGCGCCGGTCGACCAGTACATCGGCGGTATCGAGCATGCCATCCTGCACCTGCTGTATTCGCGCTTCTTCACGAAGGTGCTGCATGATGCAGGCCTCGTCGACTTCGACGAACCGTTCAAGAACCTGCTGACGCAGGGCATGGTTCTCAAAGACGGCTCGAAGATGTCGAAGTCGAAGGGCAACGTTGTCTCGCCGGAGGAAATCATCGCGAAGTACGGCGCGGACACGGCGCGCCTCTTCATCCTGTTCGCTACGCCGGTCGACCGCGACCTCGAGTGGAGCGATCAGGGCGTCGAGGGTGCCTACCGCTTCCTCGGCCGCGTCTGGCGCATCCTCGGCCATTTCGAAGACGCCATCAAGAGCGGCAAGGACGACTACGATGTCAGCGCGCTGACGAAGGAAGAGAAAGACCTGCGCCGCGTGCTCCATACGACGATCAAGAAAGTCACGGAGGACATCCGCGACCGTTTCATGTTCAATACAGCCGTTTCGTCTGTCATGGAGCTCGTCAACGCGTTCTATGCATTCCAAGATAAAGAAGTGAACAGCGGTCTCGTGCGCGAAGTCGCGAAAGACCTCTTGCTCATGCTGGCGCCGTTCGCGCCGCACATCACGGAAGAGCTCTGGAGCAAGCTCTTTGCTGCGGGCAGCGTCCACCAGCAGAAGTGGCCGTCCTATGACGAGGAAGCGCTCAAGGTCGACGAGGTCGAGATCGTGCTCCAGATCAACGGCAAAGTGCGTGACCGCGTCATGATTCCTTCGGGCCTCGACCGTGCGGGCATGGAGCAGGTCGCAAAAGACCTGCCGCGCGCGAAGGAGCTCACGGCGGGCAAGACGATTGTCAAGGTCATCTGCGTTCCAAAGAAACTCGTCAACATCGTTGTGAAATAAAAAAGAATTCCATAAAAAACAGAGAAAAAGCAGGAAATTGGGATGCCGGAGGGGAAAAGAAGAACTGCAAGACTTTATGGGAAGCAGGGATGGCATAATGATTGAGAAAGATGCATATTTCCTGGAACACCTGGAAGAAGCAATTCAGCAGGGGCATATCCAGGTTTATTATCAGCCGATTGTCCGTACATTGACCGAAGAGGTCTGCGGCATGGAGGCCCTCGTCCGCTGGAAGGACGAAAAAGAGGGCATTGTGCCGCCGAACCGTTTCCTGCCCGTACTCGAGCGCGAAGGGCGTCTCTACGAGCTCGATTGCGCCGTGCTGCGCGAGATCTGCCGCATGCTCAAAGAGCGCATCGCGGAGGAAAAGCCGGTCGTGCCGGTTTCCATCAACCTCTCGTGGCAGGATTTCCTGCGCGAGGACACGTTCCGCTTTTTCGAGCGGACACTTGCGGATGCCAACCTCCAGCGCAACCTCGTCCGCATCGAGCTCGGCGAGAAATCGCTCGTTGATGGAACGACGAAGCTCAAGCGCGCCATCGACCAGTTCCGCGAGGCGGGCTACCAGGTCTGGCTTGACGACTTCGGCGGCGAGTATTCGTCGCTCCATACGCTGAAGGATTTCGATGTCGATCTCATCAAGCTCGACATGCGGTTCCTCTCGGCGTTCACGGAAAAGGCGCAGAAGATTGTCACGTCCATCGTCAACATGGCGAAGGAACTCGGCATCCGCACGCTCGCCGAGGGCGCGGAGCGCGCCGAGCATGTGCTGTTTCTGCACGAAATCGGCTGCGAGATGGTGCAGGGCTACTACTATGGCAGCCCGATGCCCATGGAACGGCTCGAAACGTATGTGAATGACCGCGGCCTCTCGTTCGAGGAGCCGAAATGGGGCCATTACTATACGCATATCGGCGCCTGCATCCGCACGACGCAGGATCCGCTTTCGATTCTCGAGTACGATGGCAAGCGCTTCCGCGGCTATTATGCGAACGAAGCGTGCCGCAAGCAGCTCGCTTCCGTCGGCTATGACGGTCTCGATGAGTCCGTGCAGGCCATGAACGAGCCAGACAATGTCCTCTATGACAAGTTCCGCTCGTTCATCGAGGCGCCGCGCCGTTCGGGGCAGGAGGAAGTCTTTTTCTACACGAACCAGGGCAGCTACATGCGCACGGCCATCCAGCTCATCGCCGAGGCGCAGGGGCGTTCGACATTCCGTGTCGTGACGATGAACCTCACGCTCGACCGCCGTGCCAAGGAGAAGATGCAGCTTGACAAGGCGCTCCGCCATGTCTACCAGATGTTCGATTCCATTCATACGGTTGATTTGCGCCGCGACAAGATTGCGCCGCTCTTCACGAACAACGTCTCGGCCGAGGGCATCCTGCAGGAGACGACGGGCACGGAGCTCGCACTGCGACGCTACATGGGCGCGAACCTCCATGCAGACGACCAGCAGCGTTTCTTTGATTTTCTCGACCCCGAGACGCTCATGCGCCACCTGCGCGAGCAGCGGCCGCATCACATGCTGTCTGACATCTTCCGCGTCAAGAACCGCGAGGGCAACTTTGTCTGGAAAGAGATTTCCGTCGTCGTCATCCCCGAATCGCGCTGGACGCGCGCGCTGATCTGCGTCAAGGACATCGGCAGCGACCGCAAGGGCGCGACCATCGCCCTGATGGATGAGCTCGATGTCGATACGACGAGCCTGTCGGCGCAGCATCATGTCGACGAGCTCCACGACAACGCGATGCTCTGGAAATGCCTCATGCAGACGAAGCGCATCAACTTCTTCTGGAAGGACAAAGACCTGCGCTTCCGCGGGGCGTCGCGCGGCTTCCTCGACACGTACGGCTTCAAGTCCGTGCACGACATCCTCGGCAAGACGGATGCCGAAGTCGGCTGGCATGTCAATGACGACTCCATGCATCGCGCGGAACTCGCCGTCGTGCAGGAGGGCGTCTCGCAGATCAACCAGCAGGGCGAGTGCATCATCCACGGCAGCCTGCGCCCGATCATGTACACGAAGCGGCCGGTCTATGACCACGGCGAAATCGTCGGCCTCATCGGCATCTTCGAGGACATGCAGGCCATCGAGCAGCGCTTCAACGCGCTGTCGCAGTCGTTCCTTTCCGATGACCTCACGGGACTCCTCAATGCGACGGGCTGCGTGCAAGCTCTGTTCCGCTACCAGCAGGAGCGGCGGCAGCATGGCCTCTCGTATGGCATGGTGCTGCTGCACATGAAGTCGTATGACCTCATCGTGCGCCAGTATGGCGACAG
The DNA here is from genome assembly GCA_900315575.1 of uncultured Veillonellaceae bacterium. Classification (GTDB taxonomy): domain Bacteria; phylum Bacillota; class Negativicutes; order Selenomonadales; family Selenomonadaceae; genus Selenomonas_C. Next base: position 12,371 of record OMZR01000057.1, on the reverse strand, counting down.
CGCGGGCAAGGAGCTGCTCTGGAGCATGGCCGACGGCGTGCTCGCGGCAGCAGGGCCGAATGCCATCGTCGCGCGCCTTTCGGGTGCGACGTTCGCCATTCTGCGCACCTGCAAGGATCCGGATGAGATGGAGGAAATCGCCGAAGACCTCCGCGACCGCCTGCAGGACATCCATCACTCGCTCGGTGATGCCGTGACCGTCCGCATCGAGACGAAGGTGCTGATGTCCGGTACCGGCGACATTACGCCGCAGACGATTTACCAGACGGCCTGGGATGATGAAGAAGAAAACCCTGAAAGAAAAGAACCGAAAGAAACACTTTGAAAGGGTTTGAATCTTTTTTGACAAATACGCCGCACCGTGATATACTGATACCGTCTTGGACGAAGAGACAAGAAAACAAAATAGAAAAATTTCTTTGTTTGGATGGTGACACCTCGGTTCGTCCTTGGTGGCCAAACCTTCGGGAATCTGCGAATAGCGATTTTTCGAGGGAATAGAACGTGTGAATGCGAGACAAGACGCGCGTAGGGGAATTCCCTTTTCGAGCGTCTTGTCTTTTTTTTGTAGGGGGATCCGGATCTATGATCATCGAAAAAATCTTGAATAACAATGTCATCGTCACGCACGACAGCGACGAGCGGGAAGTCGTCGCGATGGGGCGCGGGCTGGCGTTTGGCCGTCATGTCGGCGATACCGTTGACGATGCGCGCGTCGATAAAGTCTACCGCCTCAGCGACGCCGAGATGCTTGAGCATTTCAAGGAACTGCTCGCGGGCATTTCGCCGGACTACATGGACGCATCAAATGCCATCATCGAGGAGGCGGAAAAAGAGCTCGGCGTGAAGCTCGACGACAGCATCTACATCTCCCTGACCGACCACATCCACATGGCCATCCACCGCCTCCGCAAGGGCATCCCGATTCACAACATGATGCTCTGGGAGACAAAGCGTTTCTATCCGAAAGAATATGAGGGTGCCCTGCGCGCCATCGCCTACCTCAGCAAGCGGTTCGGCGTCGAGCTGCCGGAAGACGAGGCGGGCTTCATCGCCATGCACCTCATCGATGCGCAGTCGAGGGCGAAGGAGCCGATGGCCGAGCGCATCGTCGGCCTCATCGGCGAGATCACGAACATCGTGCGCCTCGCGGGCCACATCGAGTACGACAAGGATTCGCTCGCGTACTACCGCTTCGTGACGCACCTGAAATTCTTCGCAAAGCGCATGTTCACCGGCAAGCAGCATCCGGGCGAGGAAATCGACGAGGACATGGCGCAGATGATTGCGACGAAATACGCGCTTGCGCATGACTGCGTCGGCAAGGTCGCGGCATTTCTCAAAGAAAAATATGGCTATGACGTGAGCGAGGATGAAAAGTTCTACCTGACCATCCATGTCGCGAAGGTCATCAAGCAGAGCATGGCCGTCTGACAGGGGGAATGCGGACAGCCGATGCATTGGAAGGAGGCGGATCGTCAGACCGGGAGAAGCCGGGACACATGCGATAGGAGCATTTTTAAAACAGCAGAGATACGAGAAAAGAAACAGTATCCAGGGGATCTACAGTTTGGATGGTGACGACATGTGGCGTGGAAGCCGCATGGTCGGCCAAACCTTCAAGATTTCGACACAATCAAATTTTGGAGGTATTCAGAACAATGAAACAGTGGAACAAGTGCAGCAAGACGATTCTCGCGATGGGCGTGGCAGCGATGGTGTTCGGCGGCGCGACGACGACCGAGGCAGCCTCGAACTTCCTCGCGGAAGTGCCGGCGAACGATTGGTCGTACGAGACGGCGAACAGCCTGATTTCGGCGGGCGTCGTGCCCGACTACGACATGGCCATTCCGCAGGGCCGCGTGCTGAGCCGCCTCGAGATGGCCATGATTGTGCAGCAGGCTGTCGGCAACGAGAGCGCGATGACGGATGAGCAGAAAGCGGCGACGGAGAAGCTCAAGGAAGCCTATTACTACGACATGAAGAAGCTTTCCTTTCTGAACAAGATCGACACGCTCGATAACTCGCAGGTGCAGAACATCGAAAGCGGCAAGGCAGCTGAGGGCGATGGCTTCACGAAAGAGGAACGCGCAGGTCTCAAGAGGGCAGCAGAACTTGCTGACAAGCTTTCCATCAACGGCTATGTCCGCGTTCGTAACGACCATTTCCTTAAGGACAAGAAGGATGGTACGGGCGAGAAGCGTTCGACGCGCGCGAACATGATCCATGTCGCTGTCGATACGACGTACAAGATCAACGAGAACTGGCAGGGTCATGCCGATATCGGCTACCGTAACTCGCTGAGCGGATTCGACGAGCGCCGCTCGCTGTCGCCGAACGAGAACCAGACGGGCTTCACGTGGGACACGTACCTGACGGGCACGATGCCGAAGCTCGGCCTCGATCTGAAGTTCGGCAAGTGGAACGAGTGGAACATCTACGGCTGGGGCATGGACATCGACTGCGATTTCTCCGGCTTCCAGTTCCGTCAGGGCAAGAAAGACTTCAAGACGTACTTCACGGCTGGCCAGATGGATCTCTGGGACGACGCGATGGGCGGCAGCCGCACGAAGGAAAAGGTCACGAGCTTGCGCTTCTTCTATCCGTTCGACAAGAAGAACGACGTCAACTTCGGCATGTCGTGGAGCTCGCCGATGAAGAGCCGTTACCAGGCCGACGACCAGCACCGCGTGTTCTACTACTACGCACATGCGCATCACAAGTTCGACAAGAACTGGGATCTGCGTCTTGGCACGATCGCGAGCAACGCGAAGCGCGATCCTTCGAATGCGCTCGCCGGCACGAAGAACAAGCAGCCGGGCCGCTGGGTGCAGCTCACGTACAAGCAGGCGCAGCTCCAGAATCCTGGCACGTACTCTGTCGTGGCGGATTACCGCTATGAGCCAGCTCTCACGTGGCCGACGGTCACCGACTGGTGCGGCCTGAATGAGCGCTTCTTCCGCCTCGGCTTCAACTACGTTCCGGCGAAGAACATCCTGCTCGACACGTTCTATCAGTGGGGCCGTGAGATTGATACGGGTGTGAAAGACGATCTCTATCGCTTCCAGGCACAGTTCTTCTTCTGATGATTGGGCAAGGGGATTTCAAGATGACGAAGAAACGTTATATTGCTTTGACAGCCATGGTGCTGACGGGTCTCATGGGCTCGCAGTGCTATGCGGCTGCGCAGAAAGACTACACGGAGACGCAGACGGCTGATGGCTGGACGCGCGTAGAGAACAAAGGCGGCGCGACGCTCGGCTACGAGAAGGACTCGGGCGTCAAGATCCTGACAGTCGATGGCAAGGCGTTCAAGGACATGAACCGCAACGGCAAGCTCGACCCGTACGAAGACTGGCGCCTGACGCCGGAGGAGCGCGCAAAAGACCTCGCGTCGCAGCTCTCGACGGAAGACATCGCGGGCCTGATGCTCTACAGCGCGCATCAGCGCAACCTCCAGCACGAGCTCAATGATGAACAGAAGAAGATGCTGCGCGAAGACCATGTGCGCACGGTGCTCAATGCCGACCAGACGGCATCCGTCGAGACGACGGCAAAATGGAACAACGCGCTTCAGGCGTACGCCGAGAGCCTGCCGTTCGCTATCCCGACGAACACGAGCTCCGATCCGCGCAGCGATGCGCGCGCGAACGGCGTTTACTTGAAAGAAGTCAAGAAAGGCGTTTCGCGCTGGCCGAACAACCTCGGCATCGCGGCGACGTTCGACCCGCAGATCGCGCGCCAGTTCGGCGAAATCTCGTCGAAAGAGTTCCGTCTGATTGGTCTCGGCACGGGACTTTCGCCGCAGATCGACCTTGCGACCGACCCGCGCTGGACGCGCAACTATGGCACGTTCGGCGAAGACCCTGCGCTGTCGCGCGACATGACACAGGCGACGATCGACGGCGAGCAGTCCACGCAGGAAAACGGCAAGGACAAAGGCTGGGGCAAGTACAGCATCAACGCGATGATGAAGCACTGGCCCGGTGACGGCGTCGGCGAGGGCGGCCGCGAGGCGCACTCGAAGTATGGCAAGTACGCTGTCTATCCCGGCGGCAACTTCCAGACGCAGCTCACGCCATTCGTCGAGGGCGGCCTGAAGCTGCCGGGCAAGACGAAGGAAGCGAGCGCCGTCATGTCGTCGTACTCCATTGCTTGGAGCGATGACGGTTCGCTTGGCGACAAGGTCGGCAGCGCCTACAGTGCGTTCAAGATCGGCCTGCTGCGCAACAAATATCACTACGACGGCGTCATCTGCACGGACTGGTGCGTCACGCGCACGCCGGGCAAGGGCCTTTCGACGGCCTGGGGCTATGAGGATACGAATCTCACGGAGGGTTACCGTCATTACAAGGCGCTCATGGCCGGTGTTGACCAGTTTGGTGGCAACAATGACAAAGTGCCGGTGCTCGAGGCCTATGAGATGGGCGTCAAAGAGCACGGCAAGGCGTGGATGGATGCGCGCTTCCAGACGTCGGCAAAACGTCTGCTCCGGAACATCTTCCAGCTCGGCCTCTTCGAGAACCCCTATCTCGATGTGGCAGAGAGCGTGAAAGAAGTCGGCAACGACAAGGACATGCAGGCGGGCTACACGGCACAGCTCAAATCCATCGTCATGCTGAAGAACAAAGACGGCGTCATCCACAAAGCAGCGAAGAACGCGCAGAAGCCGACGGTCTATGTGCCGATGATCTTCCGACCGGCGACGGAGAACAAGACGTTCAAGGTCTACACGCCGGCGCATTGGAGCCTGCCGATTGACGAGAAGGCAGCTTCGGAGTACTTCAACATCGTGACGGATACTGTCAAGGCACCGTCCGATGTCGACCGTGATGGCAAGCCCATGGCAGCGGCTGGCGATATCGAGCGCCTGGCGCCCGAAGCCGTGGCCAAGGCGGACTTCGTGCTCGCAGCCATCGACAACCCGACGAACAAGGGCAACCAGTTCGACGGCCTCGGCTATGATCCGGCCGTCGGCTACATCCCGATGTCGCTGCAGTATGGCACGTACACGGCGGATGGCGCGCATGTGCGCCGCCATTCCATCGCGCATGACGAAGGCGAAGACCGCAGCTACTTTGGTAAGACGGCAGAGATCATCAACGCGACCGATCTCGACAGCGTGACGTATGGCAAGAAGTGCGCCGACGTCGCCGCGAAGTCCGGCAAGAAGCTCCCCGTCATCACGATGGTGCATGCGCTGAAGCCGATGGTCTTCTCCGAAGTCGAGCCGCTCTCCGATGCCATCCTCGTCGGCTACGGCGTCAGCGACAAGGCGTATTTCGACATCCTCATGGGCAACTTTGAGCCGCAGGGCCTCCTGCCGATGCAGCAGCCGAAAGACATGGACGCTGTCGAGGCGCAGCAGGAAGACGTGCCGCGCGACATGACGTGTTACACGGACAGCGAGGGCCATACGTATGACTTTGCCTATGGCTTGAACTGGAAGGGCGTCATCCAGGATGCGCGTACGGCGAAGTACGGCGTGCCGGCGCTCCATGTGAAATAACGATCAGCGATACGGGTATTGTGGGAAAGTAGGAAAGGAAGTCTTTTTATGAAACGGAAGATTCTGCGCCATATGCAGAAAATGTCGCGCGTCGCCCTGCTCGGCGTGCTGGCCGCAGCCATCAGTGTTGGCGGCAGTTTGCCGACGGCTTTTGCCGCGACGTCGTACGAGACCGTCACGGAAACATTTGACTGGGGACCTTCGGTTTCGAAGGTCGTCGTTGATGTCGACCGCGACGTCAAGGCTGGCGATGTCGATGCCTCGAAATTCCGCGCACATGTGAAGCGCGTGCTCGCCGAGGGTGCGATGACGCCGCAGGCGGCCGTCGCGGCCAAGGCGAAAGACGCGGGGGCAGGCCATGTCGTGCTCGGTGCCGAGGCGAAGTCTGACAAGGACCTCGAGGGCGACCGCACGATCACGGCGGCCTATGTTTCGGATGCACAGGGCAACAAGGTCGCAGACGGTCAGAGCGGCCACTATGTGACGCTCGAAATGAAGGTCGGCCCGCAGGAGACGCTCGGCGCGGCGCTGAACTTCGACCTGCGCTCGTTCCTCAACAACTGGGTCAGGAGCGAATACACGATCACGGATGAAGCTGCGAACGCGGTCATCGACAACTGCAAGGGCGACATCCGTCCGCAGGCCGACAAATTCACGTATGGCGTCGGCACGGGTAAGGAAGCGCGCCTCTCGTTCCCGTATGCGAGCTACGAGCCAGAGTCTCTGAATGACGGCAGCAAGCATCCGCTGATCATCTGGCTCCATGGCATGGGCGAGGGCGGCAACTCGCCGTCGCTGCCAATCATGGGCAACAAGGCGACGCAGTTTGCAGATGCCTCCATCCAGAAGCATTTCGGCGGCGCTTATGTGCTCGCGCCGCAGGCACGCACGTACTGGATGCACGGCTACAAGACGTTTGCCGATGGCACGTCCATCTATTCGAAAGACCTCATGGCCTTCATCAAGAATTACGTCGCAGCGCATCCAGGCATCGATGAAAACCGCATCTATGTCGGCGGCGACTCGAATGGCGGCTACATGACGATGCTGCTCGTGCGCGACAACCCGGGCTATTTCGCAGCGGCATTCCCGACGTGCGAAGGCCTGAAGGATTCCCTGATTTCGAACAAGGATCTCAAGAACATCGCGCAGACGCCGATCTGGTTCACGGCCGCAAAGACGGACACCGTCCTGCCGCCGAAAGACTATGTCGTCCCGACGTTTGCGCGCCTGCAGAAGATTGGAGCCGATGCGCATTTCAGCTTCTTTGACAAGGTCGTCGACGAGACGGGCCTCTACAAGAAAGCCGATGGCACGCCGTATGAGTACGCAGGCCACTGGTCGTGGATCTACGTCTACAACGACCGCTGTGAAGATACCATCAATGGCAAGACCGTCAAGCTCTTTGACTGGATGGCTGCACAGCATCGCTGAGCCGTGGGAGGTCTGAAATGAAGAAATCTCTCAAGAAACTCACAGCAGCGGTCGTGGCTGGTGCGATGGCAACGGGCTTTGCCGCGATGGGCGCGGTCGAGGCCGCACAGCTTGTGCCGCGTACGATCGTCACGACGGACGGCGAAGTCGATGACATGAATTCATTCCTGCGCTTCCTGCTCTATACGAACGAGCTCGATGTCGAGGGCATCGTCTACAGTGCTTCGATGTGGCATTACAAGGGCGATGGCAAAGGCACGACGTTCCAGACGCAGATGGGCTGGACAAAGCCGATCTACAGCACGCCGCGCACGGACCTTCGCTGGTGCGGCACGGACTGGATTCACGACTACATCGAGAAATATCGCGCCGTCTATCCGAAGCTTTATGCCAACGACAGCCGCTATCCGACGGCCGACAAGCTGCAGAGCCTCGTCAAGGTCGGCAACATCGACTTCGAAGGCGAGATGGCGTACGACACGGAGGGCAGCAACCTCATCAAGGAGAAGCTGCTCGACAATAACGACGCGCCGATCTACCTCGAAACCTGGGGCGGCTGCAACACGATCGCCCGTGCGCTGAAGTCCATCGAGGACGAGTACAAGGGCACGCCGCAGTGGAACAGCATCTACGAGAAAGTCAGCAAGAAAGCCGTCCTCTACAACATCATGGATCAGGACGACACGTACAAGACGTACATCTCGCGTTCGTGGCCGGACATCAAAGTCTGGTACAACAGCATCCAGTTCGCGAGCCTTGCCTATATCTGGAAGGATGTCGTGCCGAAAGAGCAGCAACCGTATTTCCGTGGTCCATGGATGCAGAAGAACATCCTCGTTGGCTATGGCAAGGACTACATGACGTATGGCGACGGCCATCACCTCGCGGGCGACCCCGAAGACACGTTCGGCCAGCCGAGCGTTGCGAAGGAGAAAGGCTACGGCATGTATGACCTCATCTCCGAGGGCGACTCGCCGTCGTTCCTCTATCTGGTCGACAATGGACTGCGCTCGTACGAGAGCCCAGCCTATGGCGGCTGGGGCGGACGCTTCTCGCCGTGCATGAGCACGAAGAATGTCTGGGAGGACAACGAAGGCTCGTGGGATGTGAACCCCGCGACGGGACAGCGCGAGAAATTCTACGCGCAGGCCCGCTGGGGACAGGCCATCCAGAATGACTTCGCGGCCCGCATCCAGTGGACGCAGAAAGATCCGAAAGACGCGAACCATGCGCCGGAGGTCAGCGTGGCAGGCGGCCTCGACCGCACGGCAGCGCCGGGCGAGACCGTCACGATCAATGCGACGGCCAAAGACCCCGATGGCGACAAGCTGGCATCTTCGTGGATGCAGTATCAGGAAGCCGGCACGTACGCGGGCAAAGTGAAGCTCGCGAAGACCGACGGCCTCACGACGTCCTTCACGATGCCGAAAGACATCAAGAAGGGTGAGACCATCCATCTCATCCTCACCGTCACCGACAGCGGCACGCCGGCGCTCACGCACTACGCCCGCGTCATCGTCACGGCGAAATAAATGCGAATTTGACAGAAAAATACCTCCTGTCCTATACTGGTAGCGTTGGAGCATCTCCATGCAGCCGCAGTAGGACGGGAGGTATTTTTCATGTTTGGGAAAAAGAAGACGATCGCTGTCATCGAGATCGATGGCGTGATTTCGGCGAGCTCGAAGAAGAGCGCGATTGCATCGAAGGGGTTCAGCCTCGGCAAGACGCTCGAGTTCCTGTCAGATCTCGAGGATGGGAAGCAGGCACTCGACGGCATCATGCTGCGCATGAACACGCCGGGCGGGACGGCGGGCGCGTCAGAAGAACTCGCGCGTGCCATCGAGCGCGTCAAGCAGGCACGGAAGGTCCCCGTCGTCGCATCGATTGCCGACGTCTGCTGCTCGGGCGGCTACATGATTGCCGTCGTCGCCGACAAGATCTTTGCGAACCAGCAGTCGCTGACGGGTTCGATCGGCACAATTCTACAGATGCCGAATTATCAGGAGCTCGCAGAAAAGATCGGCATCAAGACGCTGACATTCAAGAGCGGCCGCATGAAGGACATTGGCAACCCGATGCGCGACATGACGGACGAGGAGCAGGCGTTCCTCACGGAAATCGCGCAACAGGGTCACGCGTTGTTCCGTTCGTATGTCAAGGAGCATCGTCCTGGCATCCAGAACGAAGAAGACATGATGGACGGTCGTCCCGTCGATGCCGTCACGGCAAAAGAGAACGGCCTGATCGATGCCTTCGGCACGTATCTCGACGCCTATGACGCCCTGCGCGAGCTCGCGGGCATCGAAAAGCATGCGCCTGTCAAGGAACTGCGCATCAAGGAAGACAAAGGCATCGTCCAGCGCCTGCTCGGTACGATGGCATTTCCAAGCATCGTCGATGCGATGGAAGAACTTTCATTATCTGGACGGATGTTCAAAGGATGAGGAAGCAGGCGTCGTGTAAGCATATTTCTCGGGATGCTGCAGGAAGTCCATGTTGAGCGCGCAGCGCCACGCGGTGTATTCCTTTTCGAGCGCGAATGCGAGGTCGAGTGCGGCATCTTCGTTCAGCGCATAGCTGACGGATGTGAGCGGGGCGCCGCCCATCGGCTTCACGACGCCGGGCACGAGCGCGCCTTCCTTGTTGCGCGCCTGCTTCTGCTCGCCTTTAGAAATCTCGATTTTGAGGATGATGCGGTTCTTTTCCGCGTACATGGTAAGGATGCGGGAAACGACATCGACGCCATACCGGCGTTTGTGGTCTTTGCCGCCTTTGTAGATCTTGCAGAGGTCGAGCCATTCCGTGTGGGAGCGCAGATGGCTGACGCCCATCCGGAGCTTGCGGATCATGTGAATGCCGTCGCTATCGGGATCGAGGAACATTTTTGCGTAGCGGCTCTTCTTCTCTTGCTCGGCATCTTGGCGTGGCGGGTTCGTGATAGAGACGAAGAGCTTTGGCGCGCGCATGAAATAAAAATCCTGTGCGACATGCAGCCCATAAATGCCGCCATCGCGCGCACGGAGGACGGCTTTGAAAATCGTGAGTTCTGGCATGAAGAGCCTCCTTTGAATGTCTATCTTGCTTTTATTTGCTTCTAAATTATACCAGATGTGTGTTGATTCTGACAGGGATGAAACGAAATGATGACAAAGACACGCAGAGCCCCAGCGAGAGATAGGATTCTCCTGTTGGGGGGCTCTGCGTGTCTTTTGGAATAGAGGAGTGATGTTTTTCAGAATGCAAGCACTTCGCCATCGGCAGGCATCTGATAGTTTTCGATGCCCCTACGCGCGAGGAGGCCGCGCATCTCGTGGCGCGTGATGGAGGCGTGCGCGACGTTGTCCATGTGCGTGAGGATGATCTTGCTTTCCGGCATCGTGCGAGCAACGGCTTCGACATCTTCGTCGCCCATGATGAGGCGGCCGTTTTCGATGATTTCAGCGGCACACGTGTTCAGCACGATGATGGGCGGTTTATAGGTCGCGAGCGTCTGACGAACACCTTCATACCAGACCGTGTCACCGGCGACATAGAGCGTTTGTTCGTCCGCTGCTTCGAATACGAGGCCGCAAGCATCGCCGCAAGGCTGGATGACGCCGTGACGGGCAGGCGCTTTCGTGATCTTGACTCCGTGGAAGGCCGAACCATCGGCAGAGAGCACGCGGACGTCGGAAAAGCCGGAACGCTGGAAAACGGCAGCATCGGCTTCGTTTTGCACATAGATTGGTTTCGCGTGGTCGAGCAGCGCACCGACCGTGCCATCAGCTGCCATGTCGATGTGGTCGGGATGGATGTGCGTGATGAGATAGGCATCGACATCTGCGAGCACGTCGCTTATGGCCATGGGGAGGTCAAAGATTGGCATGGGAATCTGTTCTTTCACGGGATCCAGGAGCGTGAAGGGATGGCCGGGGATATCGGCGAAGCAGCCCATCGTGCCTTTTGCTGCGAGCCACGGGTCGATGAGGAAGGTCTTGCCACTGATCGTGATGCGGAGCGTTGCGTTGCGGATCTGCTGGATGTTCATATGATTGTGCCCTTTCTATGTGTGGAATGATTGATTTCTTGCGTTTATTCTAGCCCAAATTACGCGCATGGACAAGAAATGAAACCGCTCGTCAGCGCAACGAAACTGTTGCACTGACGAGCGGTTCTTCGTAGAGGGAAAAGCAGATCAGCTGCTTGCCGTGTCGTCTGGGTGTGCGGCAAGATACGTGAGCAGGAACTGCTGGAACACGCGGGCGCTTTGCGTCGGGAGCTGGCCGCGGCGTGCAAGCAGGCAGATGTCAACACCGTCGTCTGCACCGACGGTGATCGGGCGCAGCACCGTCGAGGGATGCGCGACGAGGGAGGCGGTATAGCCGTGCTCGAGGATAATGGCCTTGTTCTGTGCGGCAAGGGACGTGAGCAGCGTTTCATCAGAAGATTCGAGCAGGATGTTGCAAGCGAGGCCTTGTGCGAGAAGGTAGCGATCGATTTTTTCACGGAAACATTGGTAGGCGCGTCCTTTGCCCGCGACCGTCTCACCCGCAAGGTCGCGGATGGTGAGGGAGTCTTTTTGCGCAAGCGGATGCGTCTGATGGAGGCGCACGCAGAATGGCGTGCGGAAGAGCGTCTGCGAGGAAAAGAGCGCCGTGTCAAACGGCGGTGTCGTGATGGCGAAATCGCCTTTGCCATGCGCGAGTGCTTCGGCCGCACCCTGATCCGTCGATTCGATGAAGCTCGGCGTGATGCCGGGGTGTGCCTCGGCAAAGGCGAGAAAAAAGTCCGCGCCAAGCCATGCGGCGATATGGTCGAGCGCGTAGACTGTCACGACGGAGCGCCGTTGTGTCGCGAGCGTCTGTGTGCCGGCAATGTAGTCGTATTCGCTGAGCAGCTGGCGGACGTGCGGCAAGATAGAACGCGCGAAATCCGTCGGCGTGATGCCGTTGGCTGTGCGATGGAAGAGCGGTTGTGCGAGTTCCTCTTCGAGCTGCCTCAGTGAGCGGCTTACGCCTTGTCGCGTAATGTAGAGCTTGTCCGCCGCTGCCTGGATGCTGCCTTCGCTGTAGACCGTGAGAAAATAGGCGAGTTGCTTCTGGTTCATATAAGGCCGTTCCCTTCCTGTACCTTTCCTTGTTATTCTGCCTTTTCTAGAATAACAATCGTGTGGAGACCTGTCAATTTCGCACCACAAAGACAAATTTTTTGATAAATTGCTGAATGATACTTGACAAAACAATAGAGATTCTACTATAATAGAAATCGCAAAGCGGGATGGTTACGTTGAGTCGGCCAAACCTTCAGCACGGGCGTTTTTCGTTCGTGCAGACGGTTGTATCCACGCTTATTTTTTTGCCGCAAATGCGGCGCGGATGGTGACAACATGCGTCCCGTGGAAGGGATCGCGTGGTTGGCCAAACCTCCAAGATCATTCTCAATTTTT
>OMZR01000123.1 GCA_900315575.1 uncultured Veillonellaceae bacterium | reverse complement strand
AGATCACAGCTGCAAATGCAAAACTACTGACAGGTGGCGGCTTATGGAAAAGAAAAACTCAAAAATAACTGCGGTGCTGTTCTGCGGGCTTATTATGATCATAACAGCGGCATCAGACTCACTGAGGGGCGTATTCCTGCCGCAGCTGCGCAGTTCATTTTCGCTGACAGAATCGCAGGCAGGCAGGATAATAATGATAAGCTACGTGGGCAATCTGCTGTTTCTGTCAGTGGGCGGATACCTCTCTGACAGAATGCCGCGCAAGAGGTTCATCGGCGGGGTGCTGCTGCTTTGGGCGGCGGCACTGGCGACCTACGTTTTCACCGAGAATTACTGCATTCTGCTGATAGCCATGATATTCTCTATGGGCGGCTCGACTATGATCTCCACATCGGTCAACATCATCACTCCCCTGCTGTTTGCATCGCCTGCGATGCTGGTGAGCATTTTCAACTTTCTGCAAGGGGCAGGCATAACCTTCTCACAGAATGTCGGTGGACGATTTGCTGACAAGCTGAGATACTGGCACATCGCCAACGCCATACTGCTTACAGCGGCACTGATATGTCTGGCACTTCTGGTGACGCTGAAACTGCCCGACCCCGAAAAGCCTGAAAGCGGCGGCGGATTTTTTAAGACACTGAAAGAACCTGCAAGTCCCCTGCTGATACTGATATGCGGCGGCTACTTCGTTGCAGAACACGGGCTTATGAACTGGCTGACCTCTTACGGCAGTGAATATCTTGGTTTTACGGTGCAGAAATCGGCATTCTACCTTTCTCTGTTCTTCGGCGGGATAACCGTCGGGCGGTTGGTATTCGCACCGCTTATCGACAGGATAGGCATTTTCAGAAGCCTGCTGATATGGTCGGCGGCAGGCGCAGGACTTTACACAACAGGCATCGCGCTGGGCAAAAGCGGTATGCTGCTCATCGGCTTATCGGGTGTGGCATTCTCGATAATCTACCCGATGCTTGTCATGCTCATAGGCAAATTTTACGACCCTGCCGAAGCCGGCACTGCATCGACGAAGATGCGTGCCGGCTTCGCGAGCGTCCCGGCCTGCACCTTGCAGCCGGCAGCGAGCTTCAGGGTCACATAGACTTCGCTGCCCTTCTCCGACCAGCTGGCGGACTGCACGCGGCTGCCGTGGAACGATGGTTTTGCGAGGCCGGATTGCGCGCGCACGCCTTTCAGCACGATCGTGACCGTGCGGCCGTCCGCCGATGTGTCGAGCTCGTAGTCTGCCGCCTCCGAGAGATCGAAGACAATGCGGTCATGTTCTCCGCCCGAATGGAACCGCATCGAGCTGAGGCTCGCAGCACTCGCCGTCACAGGGAGCACGAAGAGCGCGGACGCAATGACAAGCGTCGTCAGGCGCTTTGGAAAACGCATAAGGAATCCCTCCGAAAAATCAGAAATCCAATCCATAAAAAAAGCCTCTTCCCCGCTGGGCGCTGCCGCCCCTTGTGGGAAAAGGCTCGTCAAACCAAGTTCAATGATTCTGCTGTTGCTGCTGAGCGCGGATGGCGGCTGCCGTCTGCGCTTCGGCCTGGGCCTTCTTCGTGACCTGCGGCGAAAGCTGGCGATACAGCATATCGCCAAGGCCGATGCCGCCGGCTTCCGCCATTTCCTTCGAGAGCTCGGAATCACGCATGTCCTCGAAAATCTTCGTCGCGTTGTCCTCGCCGAAGAGGCCGCCCTCATGGACGGTCGAACGCATTTCGCGATACATCATGTTGATGAACATCGCCTCAAAGCTCTTGCAGGCTGCCCGGAGGGCCTTGTCCTCTTTCTGCGCGGCTGCCGTGCTGTTGCCTGCGGCCGCCGCGTTCTGCGCGTCCTGCGACGTGCGTTTCGCGTCCTCGAGCATCCGGTCAAACGACGCCGACGAGGCCGTCTCGCCTGCGGCTTCCGCCGTCATGTTCTGCTGGAGATACGGTTGAGTCCCCAAGGGATTAATCTGCATACATCGTCTTCCCTTCGATAGTACGTGCCTCTGAACTACCCTCTCAGTCACGCTACGCGTGACAGCTCTCCCAGAGGGAGAGCCTGCCTTCTTTCGTCGCAATTCATCAAATGAGCTCGAGCTCGGCGTGGAGCGCGCCGCTGGCCTTCATGGCCTGGAGGATCGAGATCGTGTCGCGCGGCGTCGCACCGACGGCATTGAGCGCACCGACGATGTCGCTGACATTCGCCGTGGCGGGCAGGACGATCGTGCTGCTCGGCTTGTCCTTGACTTTGACATTCGTATTGTTCGCCACGATCGTGCTGCCATACGTCAGCGGATCGGGCTGGCTGACATCCGTATTCTTCGTCACATGGATGGAGAGGCCGCCCTGCGTGATGGCGCACTCATCGACCGAGACATTGCCACCCATGACGATCGTGCCCGTGCGCTCGTTCATGACGACCTTTGCGACGCTGTCCGGCACAACCGGCAGGTCTTCGAGATTCGCGATGAAGCCGACGACGTTGCCACGATAGTAGGCAGGAATCGAGATGTCAATGCGGCCGGGGTTCGAAGCGCGCGCGATACCGCCGAACTGGCTGTTGATGGACTGCACCATGCGTGCTGCCGTCGTGAAATCAGGGTGCGCGAGCGACAGCGAGAGCTTGCCGTCCTGCCCGAGATCCCCCTCGACGCTCTTCTCGACAATGGCGCCATTCGGCGTCAGGCCGACGGTCGGGAAGTTCTTCTGCGCCGTATTGCCAGCATTGCCTGCCATGAAGCCGCCCGTCGAGACCGGCCCCTGCGCGACGGCATAAACCTCGCCATTGCCAGCCTTGAGCGGCGTCTGCACGAGCGTGCCGCCCTGGATGCTCTTCGCATCGCCGATGGACGAGACCGTGACATCGATCGTGTCGCCCTCGCGCGAGAACGGCGGCAACGTCGCCGTGACCATGACGGCCGCAACGTTGTCTGGCTTCAGGCTCGACGTGTCGATCGAGACGCCGAATGCTTTCAGCATGTTGCCGATGCTCTGCACGGTTTCCTTGACCTTGTTTGAATCGCCCGTCTTCGCGAGGCCGACGACGAGGCCGTAGCCGACGAGCTGGTTCGAGCGCACGCCCTGCACCTTCGCGATGTCCTTGATCCGCGTGATGGCGGATGCCGCATCGGCCGGTGCCGGCACCATCGAAACGCAGAACGCCGCAAGAGAGAGCGCTGCCAAAACTTTCTTTATCATCATAAGCCAAAGCCTCCGAAGTTCTGAACCCCTGAACACATCAGAACAGGATATTGAAGATCTGCGTCAGGATGCCCTGCCGCTGCTTTGCGTTGAGCGGGCCCTTGCCATCAAAGCGCACGGTCGCATCTGCAATCTTGTTCGATGGAATCGTGTTGTTCGCCGTGACATCATCCTGACGGCAGACGCCGCGGAACGTGATCTTGTGCTCGTTCTTGTTCTGCCAGATGGACTGCGTGCCCTCAAGCACCATGTTGCCATTCGGCTCGACTTCCGTCACCGTCACCGTGACCGTGCCCGAAGCACGGTTCGTATCCGAGGCCGCGCCATTCGCCTTGAAGCTGTCAGAACCGCTGGCACTTGCCGCTTCGAGGAACGTAAAGAGACCGACGCCGGCATTGAGGCCCACGCTGCCGCTCTTGCTGTTGCTGCTCGACTTCGTCGCCGATGTCGTTGTCGACTCGCTGATGATGATCGTCAGGATGTCGCCGACATCATGCGCCCTGCGGTCGGCAAAGATATTCTGCACATAGCCGCCACCGCCCCAGAGCGACTGGGCCGAAACAACGGGTGCCGCCTGCGGGACGCAGGCTGGCGCGAAAAGGATTGCGCCCATGAGGAGCGCTGCTGCTGATTTCTTCATCGTCAACCTCCTACTTTCACGGTATGCGCATCGACGACCGTGCCGAGGAGCATCCGGCCCGACCGCGCGTTCTTCACGCAGATACGGTCGCCGACACGGCCGCGCTGGAGTGCAATGCCCTCGGCCGTGACCTGGATGCCGTTGTAGTCTGAAAGGAGTGTCACAGGTGCATTCGCTTCGATGACAAGCGCGTTCTGCAGGACGCCTTCCGTGAGCGGCTTTCCCGCACTCAGGAAGCGCGCAGGCACGCGGCCAGCGATTTCGTCTGCCTTGTGCAGATACGTTGTCGCGGCATCATCGACCGTGACTTCGGCGAGCTTTACATCTGCTTCGCCGATCGCTTCGTCAGGCTTCAGATCCCGCGCTGCGACGAGCACGGTATCATAGACCTTGACGCGATAATAGAGAATGGCGCGCCGATAGAACGTGCCATTGACGTAGACCGAGACATGCACGGGCGTCGTGCCCGTATAACGGATGGCATTCGGCACATCGACCTGGCAGATGAGATTCCCTGCCGGTGCGCGCATATCCTGCACGCCTCGCGCGAGCACGACCTCATGCCGCCGCGTCTCGCCCGAGCCCTCGATGGCCGCTTCGAGCTTTTCGCTTGCATACTGCGCGAATTGCGCCGCCGTCACCATCTGCGGATAGCGCTCGGCCTGCGTGCCGACGCCATAGGCCTGCGCCACAGGCGCCGGCGCAAGAAAGAAGAAGCCACCCCACACAGCGGAAAGCATGGAAATGGCGAGGATTGTCTTCTTCAGTTTCATCATTTATGCCGCTCAGCGCTTCAGGCCGTTCGCGATTTCGAGCATGGAGTCCGACGTCGTGATGGCCTTCGAATTCGACTCATATGCGCGCTGCGAGACGATCATGTTGACCATTTCGTCGACAATCTGGACGCTCGACATTTCGAGCGTGCTCTGCGTCAGCGTGCCGGCACCATCCGTGCCCGGGTTGCCCTCGATGGCATCGCCCGATGCCTGCGAAACGACGAAGAGGTTCTTGCCGATGGCCGTGAGGCCGGATGGATTGACGAAGCGCGCCAGCGTGATCTGGCCGACTTCCTGCTGGTCGCCGCCGGCCGGCGTGCACGAGACACGGCCATCGCCCGAAATGACGATGGAATCGCTCGGTGCCGTCTCGTCGATCGTGATGTTGTCGGCGAGCGGGTAGCCGTCCGTCGTGACCATGCGGCGGTCCGAATCAAGCTTGAACGAACCATCGCGCGTATAGGCCGTCGTGCCATCCGGCATCGTAATGCGGAAGAAGCCTTCGCCCTGAATGCCGATGTCCGTCGGGTTGTCCGTCGTCTGGAGTGCGCCCTGCGAGAAAATGCGGTTCGTCGCCGCGACGCGCGTGCCGAGACCGACCTGCAGCCCCGTCGGATACTGGCTGTCAGCGCCCGACGCCGCGCCTGCCTCACGGAGATTCTGATAAATGAGATCCTGGAACTCTGCGCGGACCTTCTTGCCGCCATACGTATTGACATTCGCGATATTGTGCGCGATGACATCCATGTTCGTCTGCTGCCCCTTCATGCCCGAGGCGGCCGACCAAAGTGCTCGCATCATAATGCTGTTCCTCCCAAATCCTTGGCTTTTCCTCTCGAAATCATCCCATGGAAAAGCTTTCTCCTATATATATCGGAGATTTTCTCAAAAACTTAAGCGTTTTGAGAAATTATTTTTGCACGTCCGGCGTCATCAGGTCAGACGGCCGACATCGTTGACGGACTTGTCGAGCATGCTGTCCTGCGTTGTGACGGATTTCGAGCCCGCCTCATAGATGCGGTAGTTGTTGATGAGCTGCACCATTTCCTCGACGACATTCGCATTCGAACGCTCGAGGACGCCCTGCTCGATCGTGCCCGTCGCGGCCTGCGGCTGCGCGCCTTGCTGCGGATAGTAGAGATTGTCGCCCTGCTTCAGGAGCGCGCGGCGATCCGCAAAATCGACGAGCGCGAGCTGGCCGACCTGCTGCTGGCCGTCCTGCCCCGCGACGCGCACGAGGATCTGCCCGTTCGCGCCGAAGGAAACTTCCGTCGTATTCGCCGGGATGTTGATGGGCTGGCCGTTCGTTCCGAGGATGGCCTGGCCGCGCACATTCTGGAGCTGGCCGGCGGCCGAGCGGAACAAAGCGCCGTCGCGCGTATAGCGCACGCCCTGCGGCGTCTGGACTTCGAGATAGCCATTGCCGGCAATCGCGATGTCATACGGATTGCCCGTTGTCTCGAAATTGCCCTGGCTGCGGTCCGTCGCAATCTCCGCGATTTCCGAGCCGAGGCCGAGCGTGCCGACGATGGGCGGCTGCCCGCCGACGGAAAAGCCCTTGAAGCTCGTCACGTCGTTGCGCATATCCTTGTCGTTGATTCGCCGGATCAGCATTGGCTCGAATTCTTCCGAGACAGCGACATCACGCTTGAAGCCATTCGTGTTGACGTTCGCGAGGTTGTTCGAAATGACGTCCGTGCGCTGCGTCTCCTGGATCATGCCGGCAGCTGCCGTATAAAGTCCACGCCACATAGGCAGACTCCTTTCTGAAATGTCGTTCCTTCGCAGAATACAGCCAACCATACCGATTGGCCGTACCTTCGACACTCCCCCCGCCGCTCACGCGGCCCGTCCCCCCTCTGAGAGGGGGGCTGACTTTTGAGGAAACTTTGTCTCATATTAGTTGTATATTCGCCATAAAGGAGCGGTTTCCCTTTTTTAGCGGCCCATTTTCAGATTCTGCGCCTTGCCGTCGAACTTGGCAAAGGTATCGAGCGCCTTGCCGCAGCCGAGCGCCACGCAGGAAAGCGGGTCGTCGGCGAGTGCCGTCGGGATCTCCGTCTCGCGGCGGATGAGCTCGTCGAGACCGTAGAGCATCGCGCCGCCGCCCGTCAGGATGATGCCGCGATCCATGATGTCGGCCGAGAGCTCCGGCGGCGTCTCTTCGAGCACCTTCTTGACCTGCTCGACGATGCGCGTGACGGAGAGATTCATGGCCTCGGCCGCCTGCGCCGTCGTGATGACGAGGTTCTTCGGCAGACCCGTCAGCATGTCGCGGCCACGGATGTCCATTTCCTCGGCGCGCGCGTCAGCAAAGGCCGCGCCGACATTCATCTTGATGTCCTCCGCTGTGCGCTCGCCGATCATCATATTGAACTCGCGCTTGACATAGGCGATGATGTCCGAATCAAACTTGTCGCCCGCGATGCGCAGGCTCGCGCTCGTGACAATGCCGCCGAGCGAGATGACCGCGATGTCCGTCGTGCCACCGCCGATGTCAACGACCATCGAGCCGCACGGCTCGACGATGTCGAGGCCAGCGCCGAGCGCTGCCGCGAGCGGCTCCTCGATGAGCTGCGTATGGCGCGCCCCGGCCTGCTCGGCTGCTTCCTGCACGGCGCGCTGCTCGACCATCGTGCAGCCCGACGGAATGCAGATCATGATGCGTGGGCGGAAGACGAAGCTGTGGCCGACGACCTTTTCAATGAAATGGCGCAGCATGCTCTCCGTGATGTCATAGTCGGCGATGACGCCCTCCTTGAGCGGACGGATCGCGACGATGTTGCCCGGCGTGCGGCCGATCATGCGGCGCGCCTCCTCGCCGATGGCGAGCACGCGGTTCGTGTCCTTGTCCACCGCCACGACGGACGGCTCGCGGAGCACGATACCCTTGTTCTTCACATAAATCAGCACGTTCGCCGTGCCGAGGTCGATACCAATATCCATGGACATACCAAACATCTTTCGTGTTACCCCTTTTTATCAGAAAATGCCCTCGCGGGCGTCAGTATCTTTTTGAGAGGCGCTGCCAAAGGGCACCGCCTGTCTCTATAATATAATATAAATCCGCGGCGAATACAATAGCCTTCAGCCTCATTTCAGCTGCTGTTAGCAGCAGGTCGTAAAATAATGCAAAAAAAGCCTCCCTCTGAGAGGGAGACTTCGTCATATCTTCAGAACACATAATTGATGCCCGCATGGAACGTCAGTCCCTGCTGCTTGCCGAGCCAGCCGGTCGCGCCGAGGTCGAGCTCGAACGGCGACGTTGCCGATGGCGCGTATTTCCAGCCGCCTTCAGCATGACGGACGTGCCGGCGCTCGACGGGCTCGCGAGGCTGTAGCCCTGATAATGGGCTCTCGCTTCGCCGCCGAATTCGTAGAGCAGTGCGGCGCCGGCGTACCATTTGCTGAGCTTGTCCATCTCGCGCGTGTAGCGCGTGCCGAGCATGAGGCGGTGGCTGTCGACGGCGTCGAAGTCGTACGTCTCGCCCGTCGCGAGGTGTACGCTGTCGCTGCCCGTG
>OMZR01000093.1 GCA_900315575.1 uncultured Veillonellaceae bacterium | reverse complement strand
TTGCGAGATGCATTTCCACATCTTAGCGGATGTCCTCTTTTTTGGCAACATGAACTATACGTAGGGATTATTCATCCCACAGATTTTGTGATTGAACCTAAATTCTTCCATAACATTGCACATCGTCATCCCCCCATGTTCGTCAGACTGATGTAAAATATCGATTCGTCGAGCTTCGCAATGCCACCTTTTCGAACAACAAAGACGTTCTCTCCGATGAAAAGAACGTCTTTGTTGTTCGAGTTGAAGTGCCGCTTGAACCACACTCTCAGCGTCGTGTCAAAACGAGCACCGTCCCGCCCATGCCGAACAGCCACACCTGCGAAAACACGAGCACATAGCATAGCTCACCTTCGCGTCCTTCGTCAGCTCCCGCGCGACGAGCGTCGTCACGTTCTGGGATTTCATACTATCCCCATAGTCCTGCGTCGTTTGCACCGCTTGCAACTCCGTGCCGCCAAAAATCAGAACACTACCGATTTGACAATGTTCTTCGCTATGCTGTTTTCTTCATGACAGGCGTTTACGACACAATCTCGAACTGCTTGAGTTCTTCATCCGTCACGTCCTCCGTACCGATGCCGCGTTCCTCGCAGTAGCGGATGAGGTCGCGAAGCATATAATGCTTCGCGTCTTTCGGCGCTTTCATGGGAACATCCAAGAGGTCTTCAAGCGTCCGGATGTTTTCAGGTTCGATTTTTACCATAATACATCACCAGCAACTTTCTTGCAGAGACTTCGTCGATGAACATGTAAGAGCTGCGGCCAATCTGCCGCGCGCCCAGCTTCTCATGATAATACCGGACAAGATTCGTCTTGGCCACCATGGAAACATAGCCGCTATACCCCTTCTTCGCACTGACGAGGCACGCGAGTGCAAAGAGATGCGCGCCGACTCCCGCATACTCCTTCTTTGCGTACTTCGGATTGTGCTTGCTGTTCCACGGTGCAGATTCAACATCCTGAATGAAGATGGCGGACGCATCCGGCCGGTCTTCCAAGGCGATGAGCCCCTGCGTGCGCGGGTCGCCCTCCGCCTTGATGGAATAAATCTCGAATCCCTCCGCAAAGAGCTCCTTCCAGTCAAACTCCCAGTCAGAAAAATCCTCGCCCTTCGGCAGGGACTTCAGCCGGTACGACTTCGTCTGGACGACCGCACCATCGGAGATTCGGCGCAGGCAGGGCGTGATTTCATCCAGCTCTATGCTTATTTTACCATGTTCCATGCTGATTTTCCATTCCTCTGTAGATTTCACCGTTTGGGATTTGCATATGCTTCCCAATAAATTTGTTTCAACACATCAAAGGTCTGAGGGTCTTTGACTTCAAATGCTTTTGGCTTTTGAAGAAAAATTCATCGCGAAACAACGAACAGAAGGAGCGCGAAAACCACACCTGCTCCCGCGGCAAACACATACCCTCCAATGATACCCGCCAAGATGCAGCCCAGCACGCTTGCAAACATCCATGCCTTCTTATGCGACAGCTTTGAAAAGCTGCTTGCCAGAATGCAGCAGACGATGCCTGCGACCAAGCCAGCCATCGCGCCGGGCAACACGTATGCCATCGTTCGCGAAACGTTTGGATCATGTGCTGCGGCCTTCCCGATGACGCCAGCAATCACCATCAGCAGAAACCAAAACACATTGCCAATCCAAGACAGGACTTTCTTTCCCATCCGTTTCCACGGTGCCGCATGCACCATTTTCGATTCCGTGGAAGCGTTTGCTGCCCTCGAAAGCTCCTCAGGGGCTGCTCCGTCCGACACGGGAATCGGCTTCGCAAGTTCCTTCCCATCTGACGCAGCATCCTGCAATTTCTGCATTCCAGTCTCCGTCATTTCAGCAGGCGCATTCGGTTCTGCAATTTTGGGAATCACAACTTTTGCTCCGCAGTAGCTGCAAAACTGTGCGCCATCATTGAGGGTTTTTCCACATACATGGCAGAACATGCTTTCTCACTTTCCTTCCATGGTGAAGCTATCCACGATCTTGTCGGAATACTGATCTGCCAGATGATCGGAAGCTGACATGTCAATGCCAATGCGCCAAACATCCTGCCCCTTCACACCATAAAGCAGTTTTGTCTGATAAGGCCCCTTATTGTCATCATAGGTCACAACCACGAGGCGGCAGGCATTTTGATGGATTTTCTTCGCCTGATTCGAGACAATCTTGATATTCCGAAATTTCTTGGTTTCCTTGATAACCTCGACATCTCCGTCTGCGGCGGCATCCAAAAATTCATCCACCTGTGCTTCCACGTTCTTGGCGATTTCTGTCTTGAGAACGCCATGCTGGATGGTCACTGCCATCCCGTTTCCCGTTCCGGTGAAACTCTCCGCTTGATTGAATGCCTCTGCGCCGTCTCCCTCCAACGGAATTTTTTCTGCTTTCGTCCCCATCTTGAACGGCGTTTCGATCGTCATCTTGCCGGTTGTCCCCCAGAATATCGCCTGTTCCATCGGTTTGTTCGCATCTTCCTGCATCCCGATGAGGCCGCCTGACTTGCAACCAGCGAGAGCGAACATCATCGCGAGAAGCATGACAAGGATCAGACACCGACTGTCAACACATCTGGCCTTCATCCCCGTCACGTCCCTTCTTGAACAGCAGATACCCTAGCGAAATCAAGCAAACCAAAGGAATCATCGACGCGATGAACAAGCCGATGCAATTGCCGGGCGTCGTGCCGATATGGTTACACCGTAGCTTAATGAGCAGAAACGACAAGATAAGCAGGCAACCAGCAAATACATACAAGCCATCACCGCTCTGCATGTCAAAAGCAGTGGACATCTGTGCAAGCACCCCTAAGGCCAAAAGGCCGAAAAAGAATTTCTTGCGATTCAAACGATAGCTCAAGATTCCCATGTTGTTTTCCCCTCGCATTCTCGTCAAAAATCCGTCCCTAACGCAATTTCATTGATATTGCCATACGAATCCACATAGAATGTCATACTCCGTTCATAAGGAAATTCGTAAGTATATCCCAGCTTGCCTCGATATTGGAATTTCCGCCCCCATCCGTACATCCCCGCAACGGTCTTGATTGGTACGCCGACAGTAAATCCCGACGGTGTGCTCAGATTGTTCGCAAGCAAGCGGTATCCAACAACAGGAAGATCGTTCTCTTTCGTCATCCGGTCATTGCTCCACGTCCTGCCCGTTACAAAAAATTCGTTTCCATAATTGTATGTCACACCGCGAACGCCATCCGTATTGAACCAATTGCGATGTGTTGGCTCTCCATAGATGCTCTCGACATAGGACATCGTACACCCGGGGCCGATACCGCCGACATACATCTCCGATTCTGGCATCCAATGTGCCGAACAGATGGATGCCATCAGAAACATGATGCAGAACGCAACTATCGCCAAAATTCCTTTTTTCAATCCATTCACTCCATTTCGCAATCCATTGATGCTGTATAGTCCAATCTTTTTTCTCATGTTTCTGATATTCGCGACGCAAATCAAAATTCCTGCCTGAAGTTTTTTCAATGTTTCCATGTGAATCTCCCAATGAAGATGATATAATATCTCTTAACCATTCTGAAAGGGGCCGATTTTGTTGTCGTTTCTGCCGAAAAAATCGATGGGGCTTGTCAAGGTTGGGGCCGCGCTGGCCATTGTCTTGCTCGTCCTCGTCATCCATCTTGCGAATCCCGCGTTCTTCCCACACCTCTGCGGGCTGCTTGCGCGTGGCGACATTCAGGAGACGGCGGAGTATATCCAGTCGTTTGGCGGCTGGGCGGTCGTGTTCAGCTTCCTCCTGACGCTGTTCGTCAATGCGCTCGGCTTCCCGCCTGCGATCATCTTCTCGACGGCGAACACGCTGATTTTCGGCATCTTCTGGGGCATCTTCCTCTCGGTCGTCGCCGAAACGGTGGGCGTGACGCTGAGCTTCGTGCTGCTGCGGTTCTTCTTCCGCGATGCGGCGGAAAAGGTCATCTCGAAGCACAAGACGCTCGCGAACATCGACAAGTACAGCGGCAAGCGCGGCTTCGTTGTCATGCTGATTGCGCGCATGGTGCCGTATTTCCCGAGCGTGCTCCTCAACGCCCTCGGCGCGCTCTCGGCCATGAGCATGCGGGATTATGTCATTTCGTCGTTCGTTGGCAAATTCCCTTCGACGGGCATCGAGGCCATCATCGGACATGATACAATCACGCGGCAGGAAGATCCGACGCGGCTGATTGTCGTGATCGTGCTGGCAGTGCTTCTGATTGTCGGGGCGTGGTGGTACGAGCGGAGAGCGGCGAAGAAGATGGAGATGGCAGAGAAGGGTACGATGTGAACCTTCGCAGATTGCGATTGATGAATTTGCCAGAACCTGCCTTCGACACCCGCTCAGTCACGCTTCGCGTGCCAGCTCTCCCTGGGGAGAGCCTGCTGTATAAGAATTGTTTGGAAATCGTTAGACATTACCGATATAAACGTAGCGTAAATATTGATTCGCAATTTTTTTCAACTTTTCCAGCGTTTTTCTTGGCGTCATCGGGATGTCGCAGTGGTAGCGTGGAAAGTAGCGCGAGAGATGCAGCGGAATTTCTTTGGAGATGGAAGCGAGCCAACGGGCTTCGGCTTCCATCTCTTTTTCGTTGTCGTTCCTGCCGGGGATGACGAGCGTCGTGACTTCGACATGGACGCCGGCCTCGGCGGCGAGGCGGATGGTGGTCTTTGTCGTTTCGAGGTCGCCGCTGATCCAGTCGTAAAATGCCTGCGTGAAGCCTTTGAGGTCGATGTTCATGGCATCGAAGTATGGCAGGAGTTTGCGGAGCGGCGCTTCGCACATCTGGCCGTTCGTCACAAGGACGACGGCAAGGTCTTTTTCGCGGAGCAGTTTCGCACAGTCAAGCACGTATTCATAGCTCACAAGCGGCTCGTTGTAGGTGAACGCAACGCCGATGTTGCCGTATTTCTGCCGCGTATCTTCGGCAAGTTGCACGAGGGTCTCGGGGGCAAGCATCTCCGTGCGCAGGCCGCCTGCTTTCGCGCGGGAAATCTCGTGGTTCTGGCAAAACGGACAGAGCAGATTGCAGCCATAGCTGCCAACCGAGAGGATGACGCTCCCTGGATGGAAATGATAAAGCGGTTTCTTTTCGATGGGGTCGAGTGCGAGGGACGTGACTTGTCCATAGTTCTGGCAGACGATCTTCCCGCCGCGATTCGTGCGTGCCGCGCAGAGGTCGGTGCCGCCTTCCGCGATGCGGCAGTG
Organism: uncultured Veillonellaceae bacterium; assembly: GCA_900315575.1. Taxonomy (GTDB): domain Bacteria; phylum Bacillota; class Negativicutes; order Selenomonadales; family Selenomonadaceae; genus Selenomonas_C. The sequence goes on along the minus strand of OMZR01000093.1, from coordinate 6,274 downwards.
GTGCGGGCAGAGCCCGCAGACCACGCCGTCGGTTTCTCGTTCGGACATGAAGCTCTCCCCTTTCAGACATGCCGCACGACTTCGAAGCGGTAGAGCGTGATCTTTTCATTCCGTCCGATATTGCCCTTGCGCCGTGCGATGTCGATCTGCTCGTCCACGCTGTCGACACCGGCGAGGTCTGGCAGCAGCAGGCCGCGCCGCCCGCCGCTCTCGACGATGACGCCATAGCGCTTGACATCGAGCTGCGTCTTGTCCGCGATGCGTTCCGGCGTCGTCAGGACATCGACATCGTAGACGAGGTCTTGGAGTTCGTCTGCCGTGACCGGCGAGAAACGAGGATCCTGCGTGCCCGCCGAGATGGCGTTGCGCAGGATTTCTTTTGCGAGACTGTCCTGCGTCGGCAGGATCGTGCCGATGCAGCCGCGCAGACGGCCATCTTTCTTGAGTGAGACGAAGGCCCCTGCCTTCGTCTGGGTGAGCTCGCCCGGCAGGCCGTCGGGCAATTTTGCATAGCCATGCGACTGCACGTATGTTTCGAGCGACAGACGCGCGAGACGCACGTAGATGTCCTCATGCTCCTTGATGGACGCAAGACGGCGACGTTCCTCAGCGACCGCCTGTTCGCCGAAGTTCCGCGCTTCCTCACGCCCCGTCACAAGGAACGACGCCACGCCATAGCCGACGCCGAACGGCCCTTCGTACGACAGGAGCTCGGCATCGACGGCGAGGCGGTCGAGCGCACCCGCCATGATCCAGAACGACCGCAGGCCGCACTCGGCGGCATTTTCTGCGAGGTCCGCAGGCGTCATCAGGAGCTTCCGGAAATCGCCGCTCGCAAAGCACTCCTGCATGCGCTGGTCGAAGACCGGCCCGTCTGCCGCAAAGCCATACGGCCCGTCTTCTTTGAGCTTGTGCGAGAGGTCGCCGCTCGCGACGAATGCGATTTTGAGACCGAGCTCCGCCGCCGTGCGCACGATGAGCTGGCCGAGTTCGTAGTGCTTTGCAAACGACAGCCCCGAGAGGCCGATGCGCACGATTTTCCCCGTATAGCCCGCCTCCTGCAGGTAGCGTACGGGAATCATCGTCGCGTGGTCGAGCGCGGGATTCCGTTCGCCGAGCGTGCCCGCAGGCAGCCCCGCCGCCTCCGCGAGCGCCGAGAGGCGCTTTACGAACCGTTCATCATAGCCCACACGGATTTGCAGACCAGGCGCACGGAACTGGCCGAAGTCCCCAGCTGCTCCCGTGCCTGGCGAGATATGAAAATAGTCCGCATACAGAACCGTATGCGGACTCGTGAGCACGATGAGGTCGGGGGCAAGGCGCACGATGCGCGCAACTGCCTCGCGGTAGGCGTCGATGGTCTTCTGGATGCGCCGCTCTTCTCCGTGGCCGACCTCCGGCATGATAAGTGGCGGGTGCGGCACAGCAATGGCTCCAAGCATCGACATTTCTACCATTCCTTTCTCGTATTCGATTGTGATTTTCTGACAGGTTAAAAATGAAAAATCTGCATCATCTTCATGGCGAGCTTCTTTGGCTCGCCATCTTTGTGCTTCAGGAGATATTCGAGCGATCCGACATAGAAGAACGACGTGATTGGGATGAAGCGGCGTCCTTTGCGCATGTTGCCCCAGAGCATCAGGTGCTTGATGAGGCCGCGCACGTCGTCCTTCGTGCCGTGCTCGCGGCGCCAGACGCGCTTGAGCTTCCAGTCGTTCTCGACGAAATCGACGATGGCGTCAACGAGCGCGGGGTTGCCGAGGTCTTTCTCATACTGCTCGACGAGGCGGAATGCCGCCGAATCGCGCTTGAGGTTGTGCCGCGTCTCGATGAGGAATACGACGATGAGCAATGCGAGGAGAAATCCAAAAATGACTTGCATCACACGTTCATTTCCTTTCTCCCCGCCGTCGGCGCGACGCCCGCCGCCTTGCCGACCGTCGCGCCATAGATGGCAAATTCCTCTCCGCCATCGAGGCCGAGCACAGTATCGACCGCCGCGTCATCAAATGCGCCCATGGCACAGCAGCCCGCGCCGAGCGTCCATGCCGCAAGGTAAAGATTCTGGCAGACATGGCCCGCATCGAGAAATGCATAACGGTAGGCGCGCTTGCCGAAAACGTAGGCCAGACGCGCGATGTTCGCCGCCCAGACAAATGTCACAGCACTTTCCTGCACAGCGGTTTTCGCACGGAATGCTGCCGCAAACTGCTCCCCTGCCGCCTCGCCCAAGTGCAGCGGCAGCAGCATGTGCTCGAACGCCAGATAGCGATAGAAGCCAGGCGCGAGCCCTTCGATGCGCTGGATGTAGAGATACGTCTCGAATGCATGGCGCGCACCCGCGCTCGGCACCGTCCGCATACTGCCGCCTTTCGGCGCAGGCATCTTGACGCCCTGCGTGCACCAGAGCAGATACGAGAGTTCCTTGAGCGAGAGCGGCGTATCCTTGTAGCTCCGCACGCTCGCGCGGAGTTCGACCATTTCGAGGAAGCTGACCTCGTGGTCGGCGAGCATCTCCGGCTCGGGCAGGCGGATGACTTTCGTGCCCGGCGCGACGGGCTTTTCGGGCGGCGGCACGGGCGCGCCCTGCTTCAGCGGCGTATCCTGCGGCGCGATGTCGCGCGTGTCGGCGAGGAACGCCTGTTCCTTTTCATAAACGTTCATCCAGTCCGCCTCACATGTCGGGGCGGACGCCCGTCTTGCCCGTGAACTTGTGATAGCTGCCGCCCTTGCGACGGTTCATGAGCTCGGCGAAGAGCTCCTCGGGCGAAATGCCGTGGAACGCGAGCAGCACGAGGCAGTGGTACCAGAGGTCGCCCATCTCGTAGATGATTTCCTTGCGCACGTTGTTCTTCGAGGCGATGACGGTCTCGACGGCTTCCTCACCGACTTTCTTGAGGATCTTGTCCTGCCCCTTGTCAAAGAGATAGTTCGTGTACGAGCCTTCGATCGGGTGGAGCTGGCGATCCTTGATGACGTCATAGAGCTCGCCAAGGACACAGGCGAGCGACTGCTGCTTTTCCGGCGGGACGACGGCGACGTTCTTGCCGCTGTCCTCCGGATGCAGGCGGCGGCCCGAGAAGCACGAATACGTGCCCGTATGGCAAGCAACGCCGCGCTGATGCACGCGCACGAGCAGCGTGTCGCCATCGCAGTCGTAGGAAATCTCCTTGACCTGCTGGATGTTGCCGCTCGTCTCGCCTTTCTGCCAGAGGCATTTCCGGCTGCGGCTCCAGAACCACGTCAGGCCCGTCTCGATCGTCTTTTCAAGCGATTCCTTGTTCATGTAGGCGAGCATGAGCACCTGGCCGCTCTCCTCCTGCACGATGGCGGGCACGAGGCCGTTTTCATCAAACTTCACTTTGGAAATGTCAACACTCATTCCGAATCGAACCTCCAAAACTGAATTTTATCAAAAGCGCATTTCGACGCCGCGCGATTTGAGATATTCCTTGACCTGGCGCACGGTATACGTGCCATAGTGGAAGACGGAAGCCGCGAGCACGGCGTCGGCCTTGCCGAGCGTCAGCACATCGTAGAAATGTTCGAGCTTGCCCGCGCCGCCCGAGGCGATGACCGGTACGTCGACGGCTTCGGAAACCGCGCGCGTGAGCTCGATGTCGTAGCCGTCCTTCGTGCCGTCGCAATCCATGCTCGTGAGCAGGATTTCTCCCGCGCCGAGCTCCGTCGCGCGCCTGACCCATTCGAGGCAGTCGAGGCCCGTCGGTGTACGGCCGCCATTGACATAGACCTCCCACTTGTGGTCGCCGCAGCGTTTCGCATCGACGGCGAGCACGACGCACTGGCGGCCGAAGCGCTCGGCGCCCTCGCGGATGACGGACGGATTCTTGACGGCCGCCGTGTTCAGCGACGTCTTGTCCGCACCGGCCTTGAGCATCTTCCGCATGTCTTCGACCGTGCGGATGCCGCCGCCGATCGTGAATGGGATGAAGACTTTCGACGCACAGCCGCGCGCGACATCGACAATCGTGTCGCGCTTGTCGCTCGATGCCGTGATGTCGAGGAAGACGAGCTCGTCCGCGCGCTCCTGGTCATACCGCGCCGCGAGCTCGACGGGATCGCCTGCATCGCGCAGGCCGACAAAGTTCGTGCCCTTGACGACGCGGCCGTCCTTGACGTCCAGGCAGGGAATAATTCTCTTCGTATACAATTTTACTCCCCCTCTTTGGCGATTTCAATAGCCTCATGCAAGTCAAGGCTCCCCGTGTAAATCGATTTGCCCACGATGACGCCCTCGATGCCGTCTTTCTCAAACGGCTTCAATGCGCGGATGTCACTGACATCCCGGACGCCGCCCGAGGCCACGATGGCAACGCCGCTCTCGCGGGCGAGCTTGGCGGTCGCCTCGACATTGACGCCCGAAAGCGTGCCGTCGCGGCTGATGTCCGTGTAGATGATCGCCTGGACCCCCGCCTGCTTCATGGCTTTCGCGAGCGTGATGACATCGACATCACCCGAAACGCCCCAGCCGTCGACGGCGACGATGCCGTCTTTCGCGTCGATGCCGACGACGATGCGGTCGCCATACTTCTTGCACGCCTGCTTCACGAGCTCTGGATCGCGCACGGCAACGGAGCCAAGAATCACGCGGCGCACGCCGAGCGCGAGCACTTCATCGATGTTCGCCATCGTGCGGATGCCGCCGCCGAGCTCGACAGGGATAGACACCGTCGCCAAAATGTTGCGCACTGTCGCAAGGTTTTCCGAATGGCCTGCGCGCGCGCCATCGAGGTCGACGAGATGCAGGAACTGCGCGCCCTGGTCCTCCCACTTTTTCGCCATGTCGGCGGGGCTGTCGGAAAAGACCGTCTCCTGCGCGAAGTCGCCCTTGAAGAGGCGCACGCACTTGCCGCCGCGGATGTCGATTGCCGGATAAATTCTCATGACGTGCCTCCTCAGTGCTCGATGAAATTGCGCAGGATGGCGAGACCGACATCGCCGGATTTTTCTGGATGGAACTGCGTCGCCTGCAACGCGCCCTTCGCCACCGAAGCCGTCAGCTGCTCGCCATACTCCGTCGTCGCCGTGATGACGGACGGGTCGTCCGGCACGGCATGATAGCTGTGCACGAAGTAGACATACGGATGCTCCGCAAGTCCCTGGAAAAGATCATGCGGCTCGCGCTCCGCGCGGATCGTCAGCGAATTCCAGCCCATGTGCGGAATCTTGAGGCCCGGTGCCTGGATTTTCTTCACCATGCCATGAATCAGGCCGAGGCCCTTCGCGCCCGGGCTTTCCTCGCTGCCGTCAAAGAGAATCTGGAGGCCGACGCAGATGCCGAGCATTGGACGACCTTCGGCGACGAGGCTCTTGATGGTCGGAATCAGCCCTGTCGCTTCGAGGTTCTTCATGCAATCGCCAAACGCGCCGACACCGGGCAGAATGACTTTGCCGGCGCGCTCAATCACGCTCTTGTCGCTCGTAACCTGCACGTCCACGCCCAAAGCGGCGACGGCTTTCTCGACGCTGAACAAATTTCCTACGCCATAATCTATAACTGCAATCATTTATCATCAACTCCATACAGATGGTCGAGCATTCCCAAATCAATTAGTTCTTGACCTTTTATGAACCATTGTTTTCTTGCGTGTGCATCGTACATCTCTGGAGTTATATTAGTATTAGTAATAATAAAATCTCGAATATCTGCATCTACGCCCTTATTAAATTCCATAATATCATCTGCTGTACGGCTCTCACTGGATTCGAGCGCTACGTAACCATCATGAAGTAGGACATAAGATGCGGGAAAACCATATCGAATTACATTTTCATTCTTTCCGCCACCAGCAAGAATAATTCCTGCCATACTTGCGGCCATACCTGGCACGATAATATTTAGTGGTTTAGAATATAGTGAAATATATTGCGCGAGGTAGAAGCCATTAGCTACGCTACCGCCGCAAGAGTTTAGGATTAGTGTTACCGGATCGGTAGAATTATCCTCTTCAAATTCTTTTAATGGAAGATATACTTTTTCTACAGTTGCGTCAGTAACATACTCATTTAAAATAATAGTACGTTTATCTAGCAATTGATGAAAGTATTGATACGTAATTGGATCAAAACCAAATTTCTCTACTTCACCGAATAATTCTTCTAAGTCCATAAGTCCTCCTCAGCCACGCTAATATGCGGGCTTATTCAATAATTTTTGCGAGTGTACAATCTTTTGGGTCAAGGTCGCCCTTTCTCAATGATTTGAGAATAGGGTGGCGGATGGATATACCTTCACCTTCAGCATTAGCACGTC
>OMZR01000003.1 GCA_900315575.1 uncultured Veillonellaceae bacterium | reverse complement strand
CCCTACAGATTCAGTATAGCAAATAGGAACACTCTAGCGAAAGAACCGTTTCATTCCACATCGGTGCCTTTCGCAGAAAGGTGGCACATATTCATGAAAGTCTTCTTTATCAACCCGCCGTTCAAGGCAGAGCATGGCCGCTTCTCGCGCGAGAACCGCAGCCCTGCGCTCACGCGCAGCGGCACGTTCTATTATCCGCTCTGGCTCATCTACGCGGCGGCCGTCTGCGAAAAAGATGGCTTCGATGTCGAATTCCTCGATGCGCCGGCCGCGCCGCTCGATGAAGCCGCCGCACTTGACGTGATTCGCACGCGTGGCAAGGGCACGCGCCTCTTTGTCATCGAGACCTGCACGCCGTCGATCTATGCGGATGTCCAGTTCCTCAAAGATGTGCGGCACATGTTCCCCGACGCGAAATACCTGCTCGTCGGCACGCATCCCTCGGCCCTGCCGGAGGAAACGCTCGGTCTCAGCGAGGCTGTTGATGCCATTGCGCGCCATGAATACGACTACATCGTGCGCGATGTCGCGCGCAGCCTGCGCGATGGTCGCGACATGTACGACGTCCCCGGTCTCACGTATCGGCGGGACGGTGCCGTGCACAGCAATCCCGATATGCCCTACATTGAGGACCTTGATGAGATCCCGTTCGCCTCGCAGTTCATCAAGGAGCATCTGAACTACAAGGACTATTTCTTTTCCGCTTCGACATATCCTGAAATCCAGATCTTCACGGGCCGCGGCTGCATGGCGCACTGCACATTCTGCGTCTATCCGCAGACGCTGCACGGCCACAAATACCGCCTGCGCTCCCCAGAGAACGTCGTCGCGGAATTCCAGTATATCGCCGACAACTTCCCCGATGTCAAAGAAATCGTCATCGAGGACGACACATTCACGGCGAACGAGCGGCGCGTGCAGGAAATCTGCCGCCGCCTGATGGAAACGGGCCTTGCGAAACGCATGTCGTGGCTCTGCAATGCACGCGTGAACCTCACGTATGAGACGATGGCCATCATGAAGAAGGCGGGTTGCCGCCTGATCATCCCGGGCATCGAGAGCGGCAGCGAGGAGATCCTGCGCAACATCAAGAAAGGAACGAACCTGAAGCTCATCCGTGCCTATGTGAAGAATGCGAAAAAAGCCGGCCTCTTCGTCCATGCCTGCTACATGGTCGGCAACCCCGGCGAGACAAAGGAAACGATGCAGAAGACGCTGCGCCTCGCGCTCGAACTGGGCACCGACACGGCGCAATTTTACCCGCTGCTGCCGTTCCCAGGCACGGAAGCCTACGCCTGGGCGAAGAAAAACGGCTATATCTCGGGCCGCTATGACGAATACGTCAAGGAGGACGGCACGATCAACTGCGTGCTGAACCTGCCGGGCCTCTCGGCGGACGAGATGGTGAAGTTCTGCGACGATGCGCGCAAGAAATACTATCTGCGCCCGCGCTACATCCTGCACCGCCTCTGGGTCGGCCTGCACGACCCTGCGGATCTCAAGCGGGCCGTCAAGGCATTTTCAAAGATCTGGCGGTTCCTGTTGAAATGAAAAAGGAATCAAAAAAAATCACCGTCGCACTCTCCGTCTGGCGGCCGAACGAGCGTTGGCTTGCCGAACAGATGGCTTCCATTGCCGCGCAGGACATCGTACAAAAAGATGCCGGAACCATCGAGCTCCTCTGTTGGAACGACAGCCCGGAGGATTTCGACGCGGCTGGATGGTTTCGAGCACACCCGCAGCCGTTTCCCGTCCGCATGCTCGGTGATGACCAGACGCACGGTGTGACCGCGGCATTTGCAGCGCTGACGGAAGCGGCGGGCGGCACCTACATCGCCTATTGCGACCAGGATGATCTCTGGCACCCGCAGAAACTCTCGCGCATGGCATCCTACCTCGATACGCATCCCGCCTGCCCCTGTTGTCACTGCGATGCCGGGCTGGTGGGGGACGATGGACAGCCCTTCGGTCAGCATCTCTATCCCGAGCAGCCTCCTGTGCTCGAGAACATCATGTATCAGAAACAGTTCCTGTTTCGTGCGAACTGGACGCTCGGCTGTGCCATGCTCATGCGCACGAATATTGCAAAAGCGGCGCTGCCTTTTCCGCAGATGGTCTACCACGACCAGTGGCTCGCCGTCTGGGCATCTTTTCATGGCGGCATTGCGTTCTTGCCCGATATCCTCCTGCAGCACCGCCTCCACAGCCGTCACGCGAGCCAGATGCTCGCAGGCATCGAGAGCCGCGCGGACTACTACGCAAAAAAACTTGAAAAAGACCGTAGCTTCCTCTCTTTCATCTGCGAGCGCATCCCGGAGGCTGCGGCTTTCTACGTCGACGACCGCCGCTGGATGGCGGCACGCACAGCATGGCAGGCGCATCACGGCATCTCGGAGGCTTGTGCGCTCTGGAAAGGCCGCCATGTCCGCATGAGCATCACCTGCTTCGAACTTTTTCTGCCATTTTTGCCAGATGCTTGCTTGCCGCTGCTGCTCGTGTTCCTGCGTCGGCGAAAAAAATGAGGGAAAGGGGAAACATCATGTTCGATATCGTCATCATCGGTGCCGGCTTTTCCGGTGCCGTGCTCGCCGAGCGTCTGGCAAGCACGGGAAAGACCATTCTCCTTGTTGAACGCCGCCGTGCCGTTGGCGGCAACTGCCATGACCATCGCGACGAAAGCGGCATCCTCGTCCATGACTATGGGCCGCACCTTTTTCATACCGACGATGAAGAAGTCTGGCAGTATCTTTCGCATTTCACGCAGTGGACGCCATACCAGCATCATGTCGAGGCCGTCATCGACGGAAAGGCTGTACCGTTGCCGTTCTCACTGGATACGCTGCACGAAGTCTTCCCAGCATCCATGGCAGATCGTCTCGAAGAAAAACTCCTCGCGCATTTCGCCTACAACACAAAAGTCCCCATTCTCGAGCTCAAGAAGATGGGCGATCCCGATCTCCAGCAGCTCGCCGATTTCGTCTACAAAAAAATCTTCCTGCACTACACAATGAAACAGTGGGGGAAGACGCCGGAAGAGATCGACGGCGCCGTCACGGCTCGCGTCCCCATCTATATCGGCCGCGATCGCCGCTATTTTCAGGATCGCTTCCAAGCCGTTCCAAAAGATGGCTATACCGTACTGTTCCAGAACATGCTGGCTCATCCGTGCATCAAGCTCCTGCTGAACACCTCAGCGCAGGAAATCTTGACGCTTGCGAATGGAGAAATCCGCCTGTTCGGCCAGCCATTTGCAGGCGAGGTCATCTACACGGGCATGCTCGACGAGCTCTTAGGCTTTTCACATGGAGAGCTGTCCTACCGTAGCGTCCGCATGGACTTCGAGACCCTGCCGGTTGCGCATTACCAGCCGGCGCCGACTGTGAACTATCCCTGCAACTACGATTTCACGCGGATCACGGAATTTCGGCAGATCCATCCCGTGCCGGAGGCCGTGCAGGCCACAACGATCTTGCGCGAATATCCGCAGCCGTACGTGCGCGGCGAAAATACAGCCTATTATCCGCTTTTTACGCAGGAGGCGCAGGAAGCATACAGTGCATATGCCAGGGAGGCAACTAGATATCCGCATCTCCATATCATCGGCCGTCTGGCAGATTATCGCTACTATGACATGGATGATGCCGTCCGGCGGGCGCTCGACTTGTTTCAGGGATGGAGCAGATGAAAGTTTCAGTTGTCCTTTGTACGTATCAGGGGGAGCACTTCCTCCAAGAGCAGCTGCAGAGCATCCTCGCCCAGACGCGGCGGCCGGACGAGATCATCGTGTCGGACGATGCCTCGACAGATAGCACCACCGACATCGCAGAAAAGCTATTGCACGGTTCCGGTATCGCATATGAGATCCATGTCAACGAGCAAAACCTCGGCTTCCGCCAGAACTTTGCGCAAGCCATGCAGCGGGCGTCGGGCGACATCCTGTTTCTCAGCGATCAGGATGACGTCTGGCACCCCGAAAAGATCGCGCGGATGCTCGTGCCGTTCGAGCAGTCAGAGACGCTCATGGCCTTCCACGACGCCGTGCTCGTTGACAGTGCGCTTCAGCCGCTGGCACCGTCGTTCTGGCGCACGATGACGTTCGACCCCGCGCCGTTTCAAGCGGGAGATTACCGCCGCCTGCTCGTCTCGAACGTCGTGCAGGGCAGCGCTTCAGCATTCCGCCGCAGCCTGCTCGCGGATGCTCTGCCGATTCCTGATGTCGCCATCCACGACGAATGGCTCGCACTCTTCGCCGCGCTCCGCAGCGGCCTCGTGCCCGTGCCGGACGTACTCATGTGCTACCGGCAGGGAGCGGACAATGTCCTCGGTGCTGGCGCATCTTCTTGGCGTGAACGCCTTATGCGATGGTTTCATCACTTTCGCGCGAAATCCACAGACGCGCGCCACGAGCTCTATCGTCGCCGTGATCTTCTGGCCGCATGGTTGTCACGTGCCGGGGGATCAGCATCTGGAGCGCCGTTTCGCAGGGATGCAGAGGATGGCTTTCGCTGGCTCGATCGTCGCATCGCCACCATAAGCTGTGGTCCCAGTGCCATTCTTCGTCATGCGTCAGACTATCGTCTGGTGATTCCTGATTACCGCCTCGCATGCCGGGAAGGGTGCAAAGATATGATTGTCGCAGGTAGTCTTTTATGCCATCACAAGGAATAGGATGATGTATTTTTGAATAAAAACGTTTTCTTGAATCTCCCGTCATCCCAGCGATGGTGCTGTTCATCCTGAGCAGTATCTGGCATCAATCCTTGTGGTTCCTGAATGATGATCTTGCCTATGCAAGAGTTCCCATTGATCCGGCTTTGTGGGTCATCGGGGATACGATGTGGAGCTCTCGCCTGTTGGGAGAGACCGTTGTCGTTCTGCTGATGCATTGCCCGATTCTTGTCTGGCAGATGCTCGATGCCTGCATGATGGTATTGTTCTGCTATCTCCTCGTCTATCATGCATTTCCGAGACGGATGCGGGGCATCGGCATGTGGGGCGTTCTGATCCTTGCGTTGCTGTTTCCTGTCGAACTGTTCAAGACGGCTGGCTGGTGCACGACGACCGTGCAGTATCTCTGGCCGGTCACGGCAGCGCTGTTCGCTATGATACCATGGCGGAAGGTGGCGGAGGGCGAGCTCGTGCCGAGAGGACTCTGGTTTGTCAGTTTTCCAGCGTTACTTTTTGCTTTGAACTTTGAAATGGTCCTGGCTTTTTGTGCACCGCTCTTCGTGCTCTTGGTTGTGCGTAAATATCGGGCTGATGGAAAACTCGGCCGCTTCTTATGGGCGCATGTTACGATTTTTGGAATCAGCGCGCTGATAATCGCGCTCTGTCCTGGCAACCGCGTCCGCTATTTTCAAGAGATCAAGACCTGGTGGCCAGATTATGCATCGACGAGTCTGCTCGTCAAGGGCATGCTGAGTCTTGAAAACATGGGACTGTGGTTTTTGTTTCAGGACAAGCTGACGCTGGTGTTCGGAGTCTTGGCGGCATGGTTGGTTTGGCATAGGAGCAGGCGGGGGATCATGTGTGTCATCGGTCTCCTGCCGCTCGTCATCAAGGTGGCCGCGATTGCCTGCCTGCCAGGGACGTTCTTTTTTGGAGGCGAAGCAGTGCCAGCTTTCTGGATGATCGATCCGCATGAACTGCCGCATCTCCTCTCGCCGTCCTTCCATCCCGCGATGAGGGAGACGCTCACACTGCTGATCGTTGCCAGTTTGCTCTTTTTTGCAAGTATGGCTGCGATATGGTTCATTCTTTATGAAGGACGGGAAAGATGGCGTCTGTTGCTCATCAATTTGTTGGGGATGGGCACGTCATTTTCCATGGCATTCTCGCCGACGCTGTTTGCTTCCTCCTCCCGCATCTTCTTTGTCTTTTATGCGGTTCTGATGTTTTTGATTTTGAAGTTGCTCTGTACATGCATTTTGTCATCACGTTGGATGGCAGGTGAATGGAAAGGGGATGCGGTATGAGTGTCTTTTCATGGTTCCGGCTTGATGAACGAGAACAGAAGAATTTTTTCTGGTTGCTCTTGGTGTATGGACTCTATATCCTGCCGCTGATCCTTGCAAATGCCTATTATATGGACGACAATGGCCGGGCCGTTGCCGGCTATGCGGCGTGGGAGTTTGATGGACGTCCCTTGACGATGCTTGTCATTGATATCTTGAACTTCCAGTGGACGTTCCTTGCGGGGATTCCTTACAAAGTGGAGGACCTCTACCGTCCCATCCAAGATCTCGCTCCATATCCGCTGATCCTTGGAACAGCCATTTTCGCATATGCCGTCGTACTGACGAGCCGGAAATATCTGTAGACAGAGTCGTTGCTCCTTCGGATTGGCTGCCAGGCGCTCTGCATTATGAATCCATTTCTGCTCGGCTGCTTGGCGTATCGTTTTGACAGCGTTACGATGCTCCTTGCGGCCGCGCTGACGTTGCTCTGCTTTGCGCTTCCCGCTGCTGTCTCGCCAAAGAAGATGCTGCTATGGGGCTTCTTTCTTGCATTCTTCGTGCTCTGCCTCTATCAGCTTGTCATTGGCGCATGGATTGCATTGACGGCCATGGAAATCCTGGTAGCACTTTGCCGTGCAGAGAACATGCGTTTTGTCCTCCAGCGATGCATGGCGCGTTTGGCAGGCTGCTTTGTTGCCGGTCTGCTCTACAAGTTTACCATCATGAAATTCATGGTTCAGACGTACCAGAAAGACTTACAGTCATTCCTCATGCCGTTTTCTCATCATGGATGGGAGCTCCTGCGACAAAATATCCATGTATATCATTTGATGCTCCGAGCCTATACGGATCATCTGCCCTGGGTCGTCGGTGGCGCGATGCTCGTAATCTTCTTCCTGTTTAGCTGGCATTGGTTCCGTCAGTGCAAGCTGGGAGGAAAAATGGTCGTTATTTATGTAGTTGGCGTCCTCATTGTTCTGTTTGGCGGCTATCTGCCGTTGCTCGCGCTCTCCGGTCAGGCGAATCATGCACGTTCCCTGATCTTCCTCATCGTCGTTGCGTTGGCACTGGGCAGCATGCTCTGCATTCTGGCAGAGCGCCGCAAGGTCTTGGCATTTCTGCTCGTCCCGTTGCTGATGTATGGATGCTATTATGATTATGCTTTCGGCAATGTGCTGAAGCGTCAGACGGAACATGAAATCATGATCGTCCAGCAGATCAGTTATGACATCCAGCGTATGGACTATGAGGGAAGTCATCCTGGACGGACAGCCGAGCTTCCGAAGATCACGCTGATCGGCAGTGCCCAGCCTTCGCTCGAATTTCTCGTTGCAGCGAAGCGCCAGCCGCTCATGGCGAACCTCCTGGAATCGAACCTGATGGAAGACCATAGCGCCTGGATACTGCTTCGCCGCTATCTTCCGTTCGACTTCCAGCCGGGATTTGGCAAAGAAGAAATGGAGGCATGCCACCACTATGCAGATGCGCATGATCCTGTGCTTGTGAATTCGGCCTATGCCATCTATCTCGATGGCGGACACATCATCGTCAAGTTTCTGTAAATGACAAAGGGAGAAATATCGTGAGCATGCTTTCGTGGTTCCGGCTCAATGAACGGGAACGGAAGAATTTTTTCTGGCTGCTGTTGGTGTATGGACTCTATGTTCTTCCACTGATTCTTGCGGATACGTATTATCTGGATGACATCGGACGGGCGGCGAATGGATATGCCGCCTGGGAGCTGGATGGGCGTCCGGTCACGATGCTCGTCATCGACGCATTGAACTTCCAGTGGACATTTCTCGACGGCATTGCTCTGACGATGGATGGCATCCGCCATCCGATCCAAGATCTCGCGCCGTACCCGATGCTTCTCGGCATCGTGATCTTTGCCTATGCCGTCGTGCTGCTGAGTCGGAAATATCTGCGGACAAAATCATTCCTCATTCTGATTGCCTGCCAGACGCTCTGCATTCTGAACCCCTTCATGCTCGAGAACATCGCCTTCCGCTTTGACTGCGTCACGATGTTCCTCGCAGCTGCTTTGACGCTGCTCTGTTTCTCACTCCCGGACGAAATGCCTCCGCGGAAGATGCTGCTCTGGAGTTTCGTCTTGTCCTTTCTCGTGCTCGGTCTCTATCAGGCATTGATCGGCGCATACATCGCGCTGACCGCTTTTGAGCTTCTCGTTGTGTTCTATCGTTCAGAGGCAATGCAGCCGGTTCTGCATCGTTGCGTTGCCCGTCTGGCCGGACTCTTCGCGGCCGGCATCCTCTACAAGTTCACAGTTGCAAAATTTCTGCTCGGCGTTTACGGGCAGGCACATTCCTCTTTTCTCTCGCCATTCTCCCGCTACGGATGGGAGCTGCTGCGACAGAATATCCATACGTATCATGAACTGCTTCGGAGCTATACTGATTCGCTCCCCTGGGTCGTTGGCGGTGCGATGTTCGTGCTGTTCCTTTTGTTCAGCTGGCAATGGTTCCGTCGTTGCAGGCTGGGGGGAGAACAATTCTCATTTATGCCGTTGGCACTTTCATCGCCTTGTTTGGCGCTTACCTGCCGATGTTGGCGCTGGAGGCACCAGTCGTCAATGCGCGCACATTGATTTTCCTCATCGTCATCCCGGTGGCCCTTGGCTTTATGACATGCGCTCTTGCAGAGCGCCGCAAAGTTATCGCGCTCCTGCTCATTCCATTGCTGATGTATGGATTCTACTATGTTTATGCCTTTGGAAATGTCTTGAAACGCCAGGCTGAGCTGGACAGTATGTTCGCTCAGCAGATTGCCTATGACATCAATCGACTGGACTACGAAGGTGGCCATCCGGGCAGGACAGCCACCCAGCCGACTGTCACCATCATCGGAAGTGCACCCTCTGCTCTGGAACGACTTATCGCAGCGAAACGCCAGCCGCTCATGAGCTATATGATCCAGCCGCATATGCGCGAGAAAGACCGAGGCTGGGTGCTCGTCCGCCATGCAGTTCCCTTTGACTTCATGCCAGGCATCGGCTCAGTGGAAGACGAAGACCGCAGCTACGCTGCATCGCACGCACCGGAAATCTCGAATGCGACGTATGCCCTTTATCTTAATGGAAGTCACATCATCGTCAAGTTCCAGTAAACAAAAAAGAGACGGTTGCAGTTCGTTCTCACGGCTCCCCCTCTGGGGGAGCTGGCACCCGTAAGGGTGCCTGAGAGGGTAACGGCGTTGCGAAATTCAACGATTCAAACAAAAGAATCGCGAATTTTAAAACGTCGGCCCCTTCGGGGCGGAGGCATGAGAAAATGCGAATTGCAATCGTCTCTTTTGTTTTCCTCAGGAGCTCTTGCGGCTTTCTAGGTTTCACGATAGAATAGACAGGACGATAAATGAGGAAGGAGATGCGTGATGAGCATCTTTTCGTGGTTCCGGCTCGATGAACGAGAACGGAAGAATTTTTTCTGGCTGCTGCTGGTGTATGGACTGTATGTCCTGCCGCTGATCCTTGCAAATGCTTATTATATGGACGATCTGGCTCGGACCATCAGTGGCTATGCCGGATGGGAGTTCGATGGACGTCCCATTACGATGCTCGTCCTTGACATTCTGAACTTCCAGTGGACGTTCCTTGAGGGGAATGCCCTGCTTTTGGATATGATTTCTCATCCGATTCAGGATATCGCACCGTACCCGATGCTTCTTGGCATCGTGATCTTTGCCTATGCCGTCGTGTTGCTGAGCCGGAAATATCTGCGGACGAAATCGTTGCTTGTCCTGCTTGCCTGCCAGACACTTTGCATCATGAATCCTTTTATGCTCGAGAACATTGCTTTCCGCTTCGACTGCATTACGATGTTCCTTGCCGCTTCGTTGACGCTTCTTTGCTTCTCACTTCCTGATACTGTGTCGCCGCGAAAGATGCTTCTCTGGAGCTTCGTGCTCTCCTTTTTTGTTCTTGGCCTTTATCAGGCATTGATCGGTGTCTATATTGCTCTGACAGCTGTCGAGATTTTGGCCGCGCTTTATCGAGCCGAAATCATGAGGCTTGTTCTTCAGCGCAGCTTTGCCCGTCTCGTGGGGCTCTTTGCAGCTGGCATCCTTTACAAGATCACGGTTGCGACTCTCCTGATCGGGCCATATGGCCAGATGCATTCGAAATTTTTCTCGCCGTTTTCGAGTCATGGATGGGATCTGTTGCGGCAGAATATCCATACATATCATCATCTGCTTCGGAGCTACACCGATGCACTTCCCTGGGTCGTAGGCGGCGCGATGCTCCTGATCTTTCTTGTGTTCAGCTGGCAATGGATGCGTCGTTGCAAATTCGGGGGGGGAGCGATTCTCATTTACATGACGGGAACGCTCGTCACGATGTTCGGTGCCTATCTGCCGATGCTTGCGTTGGAATCGCCAGTAGCGAATGCCCGCACACTGATTTTCCTCATTGTCATTCCGATTGCCCTCGGCTTCATGACGTGCACCATACAGGAGCATCGTCGCCTGCTCGCCATCCTGCTCGTCCCGATGCTCTTGTATGGCTTCTATTATGTTTACGCTTTTGGCAATGTCTTGAAACACCAGACGGAACAGGATCGCATGTTCGCGCAGCAGCTCAGTTATGATCTCCAGCGCATGGACTATGAAGGTAGTCATCCTGGTCGACAGGAAGCACTCGATGAACTCACGATGATTGGAGGAGAGCCTCCCTCTCTCGAGCTCCTGATTGCAGCAAAGCGCCAGCCGCTGATGGCGAATATCATCCAGCCGCGGTTGCGTGAAAATGACTGGCTCGGTTATGTTCTGCTCCGTCATTGTTTCCCCTATGACTTTATTCCTTTGGTGCAGGTAGATGCGGAAGACCGTAGTTATGCGGATTCTCACGATCCCGTGATCTCGAATGCCGTCTATGCTATTTACCTTCGCGACAAGCGCATCATCGTCGAGTTTCAGTAACTGCAGAGATCATGAGGGGACGGTTTCCAAAATGAATATGATTTCCATCATCGCGCCTTGCTACAACGAGGAGGCCGCGCTGCCGATCTTTTACAAGGAAGCGACGAAGGTGCTTTCCTCGATGGAGGCAGATTACGAGCTCATTTTTGTCAATGACGGTTCGCGCGACGGAACGCTTGACGAGCTCCGACGCCTCGCGGCAGGCGATGCGCATGTCAAATATATTTCGTTTTCGCGCAACTTCGGCAAAGAGGCGGCCATGTATGCTGGTTTCTGCAACGCGAAGGGCGACTATGCTGCCGTCATGGACTGCGACATGCAGGATCCGCCGTCGCTTCTCCCAGAGATGTACGCCATCCTCAAAAGAGGCGAATACGACAGCGTCGCGACGCGGCGCGAGAACCGCGCGGGCGAGCCGCCGATCCGCAGCTGGTTTGCGCACCGGTTCTATCATTTGATCAACCGCATTTCCGATGCGCAAATGATGGATGGTGCGCGCGACTTCCGCCTCATGTGCCGCAGCATGGTCGACGCCATCGTCGCCATGGGCGAGTACAATCGTTTCTCGAAAGGCATCTTTGGCTGGATCGGCTTCCGCACGTACTGGCTTTCATACGAGAACACGCCGCGCGTTGCAGGGGAGACGAAGTGGCATTTCTGGGGCCTTGTGCGCTATGCCATCGATGGCATCATCAACTTCTCGCAGGTGCCGCTCAGTGTTGCCTCGCTCTTCGGCATCCTTATGACGGGCGTTTCGTTTCTGATGCTCGTTGCCATTATCGCGCGCAAGCTCCTTGTCGCGGACTCCTCCATTGATGGCTGGGCGTCGATCATCTGCGCCATCATCTTTGTTGGGGGCATCCAGCTGTTTTGCCTCGGCATCATGGGGCAATACATTGCAAAGATCTACATGGAAGCAAAGCACCGCCCGCACTATATTGTCGCCGAGAGCAACATCCGCCTGAAATGAAAGCGAGGGGCTTCCCATGGAGATTTATGAAAACACAACCATATACATCGCCAGTCTTCCAGGCGCTGTCTCAGGTGGTCCTGAGCTCCTGCACCAGCTTTGCTCCGAGCTCGTACGACGCGGGGTTCGGGCCTGCCTCTGGTACTACGGCGATGATCCAGATCCAGCGCCTGCTGTTTATCGAAAATATCACGTTCCGTTCACTCGGACGATTCGCGATTCCTCCGAGAATATTCTTATCTTTCCAGAAACCTTGACGGAATTTTACGGTCAGTTCCACAGAATTCGTAAGATTCTCTGGTGGATGAGTGTCGACAATTATCTTCGTCGTCTCAGATTCCTGCTGGAACATTATCTCGATTTTTTCATCCAACATCCCTTCCGTACGGCTACTTATTGCTTTTTCCCCGATCCGCAAATGGAACACTGGGTGCAATCGGAATACGCGCGCCAGTATGTAAAGATGAATGGCGTGCCAGATGCGCAGGTGCACTTTGTCGGCGACACCAGACCTCGCATGGACGCCCATCGAGAACATGACTGCGGAAGAAGTGCACGACCTCTTGAGCCATAGCAGAGTCTACATCGACTTCGGCAACCATCCGGGGCAGGACCGCATTCCGCGCGAAGCGGCGGCTGCCGGCTGCTGTGTCATCACGGGACGGCGCGGGGCTGCTGCGAACGACATCGACATTCCCATTCCGTCCTCCTACAAGTTCCCAGACACTCCGCAGTCCATTCCTGCAATTCTTTCCTGCATCCGTGCCTGCCTTGCAGATTACGATGGCCACATTGGAGATTTTGCGGGATACCGTACGATGATTGCTGGTCAGAAAGAAAAATTCTGCCAGGACGTTGCAGCCGCATTGCCCATCCACTTTGACCTTCCCAAACGGCAGCGTATCATCCTGCACGAAGGGGCACACATTCGCGAGATTCTTCCCATACTTATCACACGGGAAGATCTCGACCTCATCGGCATCTGGCTCGACAACAGGCCCAGCATCACCACCGTCCATTTTGGCGGCCGCATCTGCCCGGCTATGATGCTTTCTGATATCCTCTTCCTTGATCAGGAAGGCCGTATCGATGCCGTTCTCTTCGAACCCGAAGACAAAGAAGCCGCCGACAGCCTCCGTGCC
Organism: uncultured Veillonellaceae bacterium; assembly: GCA_900315575.1. Taxonomy (GTDB): domain Bacteria; phylum Bacillota; class Negativicutes; order Selenomonadales; family Selenomonadaceae; genus Selenomonas_C. Next base: position 51,248 of record OMZR01000003.1, on the reverse strand, counting down.
GGTGGCCTCCGAAATGCTGCAATCCGCTGGGCAATCCTTCAGAATCCAGGATGCTGACGAATTGTAAAAACCATAGAAAAGCCGCAACAGACCTTGCGGCTTTTCTGCTTTCACGATAGAATAGACACGAAAGAAATTTCCAGTCAGTGAGGACATCCAGCTTCATGCTTTTCAATTCCTATATTTTTCTCTTTGCGTTCCTGCCCGTCACGCTCACGGGATATTTCCTGCTCGGCAGCACGCGGCGGAGCGGGCTCGCGAATGTCTGGCTCGCCCTTGCGAGCTTGTTTTTCTATGGTTGGTGGAATATCCATTACCTGCCATTGCTCATAGGCAGCATCGTCTGCAACTACATCCTGACGGGACTCGTGCTCCGCTTCCGCGGGCAGGAGAGGCGCACGCCGCAGCGCATTGCATTCTGGCTCGGCATCGCCTTGAATCTTGCGCTGCTTGGCTATTACAAATATGCAGACTTCCTGCTCGGCGCTATGAATGATGCTTTTGGCACGCATCTGCCACTCCTTGACGTCATCCTGCCGCTGGGGATCTCGTTCTTTACCATCACGCAGATCCTTGCGCTCATCGACTGCCATGAGGGTGTCGCGAAAGAGCATGGTTTCGTGAATTATGCGCTTTTCGTCTCGTTCTTCCCGCACCTCATGGCTGGCCCGATCCTCTATCATCGGCCGATGATGCAGCAGCTCGCGAATGCGGCCCTGCGTCGGCCGCAGGCGAAGAATCTCGCCATGGGGGCTTCGCTCTTCATCCTTGGCCTCGCAAAAAAGCTCCTGATCGCGGACAGCTTCATCGCACCAGTGGCCTGGGGCTTTTCGCATGCTGCGACGCTCGATTTCGTCCAGGGGTGGCAGGCCGTGCTTTGCTACATGATGCAGCTCTACTTTGATTTCTCGGGTTATAGCGACATGGCTGTCGGCCTTGCGCGCATGATGAACATCGAGATTCCGATCAATTTTCGTCATCCATTCCATGCCACGAGCGTCGCAAACTTCTGGCAGCGTTGGCACATCTCACTGACGAATGCCATCACGGCCTGCGTCTACATGCCGATCGTGCGATCTCTCGGCAAGGCGCGGAAGATCTCATTCGGCCATACGCTGTTTGCCGCCTCTGTCGCATTCTTCCTCGTCGGCATCTGGCATGGCGCAGGGTGGAATTTTGTCGTATTCGCCCTGCTGCAGAGCATTGGCATCGTTGTCTCCCAGTCCTGGAAACATTACCATCTGCCAATGACGCCGTGGCTGGCGCGGCTGCTGACCATCCTGCTCGTATTCATATCCTTCGTCAGCTTCCGTTCGCCGGATCTCGTGACGATGCGAGCGATGTTCGGCGCCATGATCGGGCACCACGCATTCCTGCTGCCCGCGCTCGTCACGGACGAGCTCAATCCTTACCTCGTGACGAAGCTCGCGGCCAGTGCAGGGCTCCCGGGCCTGCCGCTTGAGATGCTCGTGCTCGCGCTGCTGCTCGTCATCTTCTCGCCGGACGCGAATGAAATCGTCCGCCGCATTGAGCAGCATCCGCGCGTCATTTATGCGATTTTGCTCGCGGTTCTCTTCGTCGTTTCCGTCCTGCATCTGACGCAGGAGACGATCTTTCTCTACTTCCAGTTCTGACATCCGAAAAGGTGGATTTCCTTGAAACGCTTCCTCTTCACGCTGCTCGGCGTGATGCTTGTCTTGCTCGGCGTACTCGCGGCTTACAACTATCGCCACGATGCGCTCGGCATCATCAATACGGATTTCTCCGTTCGCCGTTACGGCGTCGCCCAGCGCTTTGTCAAAATGCGCTACTTGCGCGACAACCCGCAGAAATACAATGCATTCTGCTTTGGCAGCTCCCGCGTCTCGCAGATTCCTGTCAGCGAGCTTGACGGCAATCGCTGGTACAACTTCACCTATGGTGCTGGTCTCCCGCATGAATGGCTCGAGGATATCCGGACGCTCATCGAGAATGGCACGGACGTCCGCCAGATCCTCATCGGCATCGACGACTTCTCGTTCCGAGCCGATCCCAAGGCCAATGAGACGGGCAGCGGCAGCGTTTTTGCCTACCGTCCGCACGACGTTGAGCGCTATCTGCGCGCCCTGTTCCACCGTCCTGATCCGCAGCTCCCCGCCGACTTCATCGAGCGCGAAGCCATCCTCTTCGATATCTATGGCGGCGGTCAGACGCTCTATCCCTGGGTCGATGAAAAGATCGAAGCGGATCCCCAAAAGCACCTCGAAGATCCTGCATTCCAGAAAATGGCGGTTGTCCATGGCCGCCGCATTGACGCGACGCTCGACGAGCTCCGGGAGATCGTCAACCTTGCGCATGCGCACAACATCGAGCTCACGATCATCATCAACCCGCTCTATGCGTGGACATATCTCGCAAATGACCAGCAGGATTTCGACGAGTTCAAGCGCCGTCTCGCGGCCATCACAGACTACTACGACTTCAGCGGCGTCAGCGAAGAGACGCTCGACAAGATGAATTACTATGAGACATCGCACTATCGGCAGGTGATGGGGCGCCGCATCCTCGCGCGCGTCTATGGCGGCGCATCCGAAGGGACGCAGGGCTTCGGCAGGCTCGTCACGGCAGAGAACGTCGATGCGCATCTCGCCGAACTTGCTGCGGTGCGCGCGCAGTTTCTCGCAGATCATCCTGGCGAGCTCGAGCCGCTGCTCTTTGCGAACAGCTTCGCGCCATATCTTCCAGCAGGCTTCCAGGGCGAACCTGATGGCAGGCTCGGCGTCCACCTTGACCGTCTCGGCGTCGGCGATCGTGCGCCAGCTGCGGAGACGGAATGGCCGCAGGCAGAGAAGTTCAGCATGACGGGCTGGCAGACATCCTCCGGCGACACGGCCGCCATCTGCCGCAATGAAGAGACGGGCGCTGTCTATGCCATGCACGTCGCCGCGACCGAGAATCGCGGGGTATCTGCGACACTTGCCCTGCCGGCAGAGGAGCGCATCGGATTTGAGCTCCATGCCGTCGATGGCACACTGCCGACTGGCCGCTGGGCGCTCGAGCTCCGCACGCGGACGCCGGACGGCCGCCTGCTTGCCTCGGGCATTCTCGCACACATCACGGTCCCCTGAGGGCACCGTGGAGATAGAACATGTTCAAATAAAGGAGAACCCTTATGAAATACATCCGCCAGCTCGCCGGCTTTCTCCGCGCCCTCTGGCAGAGCCGTGCCCTGCTCTGGAGCCTTACGAAGAAAGACCTCAAGGAGCGTTATGTCGGCTCCTACCTCGGCATTTTCTGGGCTTTCATCCAGCCGACCATCACGGTCTTCATCTTCTGGTTCGTCTTCCAGGTCGGATTCAAGTCCATGCCCGTTGCGGGCTTTCCTTTCGTCCTCTGGCTCTGCTGTGGCATGTTCCCTTGGTTCTTCTTCAATGATGCCTGGATCAGCGCGACGAATTCCATTATGGCGAACTCCTTCCTCGTCAAGAAAGTCGTCTTTCGTGTGAGCCTGCTGCCCATCATCCAGATCATGTCGGCGCTGCTCATCAATTTGTTCTTTGTTGGCGTCTTGTTCCTGATGTTCGTGCTCTATGGCTATGGCATCCACCTCGTGAACTTCCAGGTCTTCTACTACCTGTTCGCGCTCATCGTGCTCGTGTTCGGACTCTCGCTCATCACGGCCTCTCTCGTCGTCTTTCTGAAAGACATCGGCCAGCTTGTCGCCATGCTGCTGCAGTTCGGCTTCTGGGCGACGCCGATCTTCTGGAATCTCGACATCATCCCCGCGCAGTACCATGCTTTCTTCAAGCTCAATCCTATGTACTACATCGTCGAAGGCTACCGTGCGAGCTTCATCTCTCACCAATGGTTCTGGGAGCTCGGCTACGTGAATCTCTATTACTGGTGCTTTGCCGGTTGCGTCGCCATCGCTGGCATCCTGCTCTTCAAGCGGCTCCGTCCGCACTTTGCAGACGTTCTTTGAGATGGGAGGAAAAAGATTTTGGAAAGCGAATTTGCCATTCGTGTCGGGCACCTCTCAAAGAACTACAAGATTTTTGAGAAGCCTATCGATCGCCTCAAAGAATCGCTGAATCCCTTTGGCCGCCGCTACAGCCGCGACTTCCACGCGCTCGACGATATCACGTTCGACGTCAAGGCTGGCGAGACCGTCGGCATCATGGGCAAGAACGGCGCGGGAAAATCCACGCTCCTGAAGCTCATCACGGGCGTCCTGACGCCGACATCGGGCACGCTCGAAGTCCACGGCAGTGTCGCGTCGCTCCTCGAGCTCGGCGCGGGCTTCAACCCCGAGATGACCGGCATCGAGAACATCTATCTCAACGGTACCATCATGGGGCGCAGCCGTGCGGAAATGGATGCGCGGCTCGATGACATCGTTGGATTTGCCGATATCGGCGACTTCGTGCGCCAGCCTGTCAAGACGTATTCGAGCGGCATGTTCGCGCGCCTCGCATTCGCCGTCAATGCCTTTGTCGAGCCTGACATCCTCATCGTCGATGAAGCGCTCTCCGTTGGCGACAACTTCTTCCAGGTCAAATGCATGCGCAAGATGCGCGACCTCATGGAGGGTGGCACGTCCGTGCTCTTTGTTTCGCACGACATCAACGCCATCCGCCGTTTCTGCACGAAAGCCATCTGGCTCGAGCAGGGGAAGCTTCGTGCCATCGGCGAGACGAACCGCGTCGCCGATGCTTATGAGAACACGCTCCAGGATTCCGTCGAAACGCTGGACGCGGAAAAGGCAAAAGCTGCGCAGCCGGAAGAGCGCAACCTCCGCAAGATTGCAGCAGAGATCGAGCATGTCGCGCTTGAGGCGATGGACGGCCAGCCGTTGCCGGAAGAGATCGCGTTCGATGAGCCATTCCGCGTGACGGTCACGTACGACGTCAAAAACCCTGCGATCGAGCGGCCTGTGCTCGGCATCGCCATCCGCTCGTTCAATGAAGACTATGTTTGCGGCCTCAATACGCTGCTTGATGAGCGTGCGATTCCGTGGCAGAAAGGCCGCAACACCGTTCATCTCGCTTATCCTACGGGCATGCGCGTGCCGAATGGCAAGTATTATTTCGACGTTGCGCTGTTTGAGGAGACGGCGACCATCCCGTTCCACTACATGACAAAGGCGGTGTCCATCCGCATGAAGCCCTGCTACAAGGGCGAGGGCATGGCCATCCTGCCGCATGAATGGCAGTTCTGAGCCGTTTGGAAGTTTGGAAAGGAGTTTTTCCCATGGGAAAATACGACGCCCCGCTCGATGCGGACGGCCGCAACTCCCTCTCGATGATCCTTGCGCGCGTGCGGCGCGGCAGCCGCGTCCTCGAGTTCGGGCCGGCGAATGGCCGTATGACGCGCTACATGAAGGAAACGCTCGGCTGCACGGTCGACATCGTCGAGATCGACGAAGAAAGCGGCCGCGATGCCGCGCACTATGCCGAGACGGCCTGCCTCGGATCTGAGGAAGGTGACATCGAACGCGACCTCTGGGAGCAGAAGCTCGCCGACCGCGCTTACGACCATATCCTTTTTGCCGACGTCCTTGAACACCTCTATCATCCAGCGCGTGCCCTGCGCCGCGCCATGGACCACCTGAAAGAGGACGGCACCATCATCACATCCCTGCCGAACATCGCGAACAACGCGCTGCTCGTCGGCCTGTTCGCCGGCCGCTTCACCTACACGCCGACAGGGCTCCTCGACGACACGCATATTCGCTTCTTTACGTATGACAGCTTTCTCGAGCTCGCGCGCACGGTCGGCCTCCAGGCCGTCTATGCAGGCGGCACCGTCACGCGCGTTGGTGCGACGGAGGTGCCTGTGAGCTACGACATGGTGTCGCGCAGCGTTCGCCGCGAGCTTGCAGCCCGCGAGCGCGGCGATGTCTACCAGTATGTCTTTGAGCTGCGCCGCGCCGTGACCGACACGATCCGTCCGCTCGTGACGGATTTTCCAGCCTTTGGCAGTTCTGTTTGCGAATGCTACCTGCTCGGCGCGGAAGACGCAGATTTCTCCGATGCACACTGCCGCCGCCAGTTCTTTGCAGCGCATGATGGCGCAGGCTGCACGTTCCGCTTCGAGCTCGGCACCGAAGTCCGCGCATTGCGCCTCGATCCCATCGACACGGATGCCATCGTGCAGGACGTCGCGATCCAGCTCATCGCGGAGGACGGCACGGCCGAGGACATCGACCTCGGCACTTGCGAAATGAATGCTGTCCGCGCAGGCAGCCTGCTCGTCTTTGATACGCCCGACCCGCAGATCATCGTGCGCCTTTCAGAGCCCCGCGCCCTCCGTTCCGTCACGCTGCGCTATGCGCTCGTCCTCGCAGACGACGATGCCATTCATCCCATGGCGGCCGCGATTGCCGCGCTCGCACGCGACCGCGATGCGCGCGCCCATCACGACGATGAGGCTATGGCCCTATTGGCACGCGAGCGCGAGGGATGGGCACGCGAGCAGGCGCGTCTCGAGGCTGAGATCGAACGCCTGCGCCGTTCGCCGCTGCAGCGGGTCCGTGACAAGATTTCGACACATGACCGAAAGGATGACGACAAGTGACGAACTGGCTCCAGATGCCGAAGAAATTCGTCCGCTATACGAAGGACAACGGCCTGCGCGCCGCCATGCGCAAGACCTACAGCAAACTCAAGGGCGAGACGGCCGTCCCGCACTATGTCCGCTGGCTCGAAAAATTCGGCAACATCTCCGAGGGCGACCTCAATGAGCTGCAGCAGGACATCGCCGCGATGAAGACGCACCCCGTCATCTCCGTCGTCATGCCCGTCTATAACCCCGATGTCCGCTACCTGCGCGAAGCCATCGACTCCGTGCTCGCCCAGGTCTATCCATGGTGGGAACTCTGCATCGCTGACGATGCATCGCCAAACGAAGCTGTCCGCGACGTCCTGCGTTCCTATGAAAAGAAGGACAGCCGCATCCATGTCGCCTATCGGCAGCAGAACGGCCACATCTCGGCGGCCACGAACACGGCGCTCACGCTCGTCACGGGCGGCTATGTCGCGCTCATGGATCACGACGACATGCTGCCGAATGGCGCGCTCTATTTCATCGCGCGCGAGATCGATGCAGCGGAGGGCGCCGTCGACCTCATCTACACCGATGAAGACAAGATCGATGGCGACAACCGTCCCTATGACCCATATTTCAAGGCGGATTGGGATCCCGTCATGATCCTCTCGCAGAATTTCGTCGCCCATCTCGGCGTCTATCGCACCGAGCTCCTGCGCGCGATTGGCGGCTTTCGCGATGGCTACGAGGGCAGTCAGGACTATGACATGCTGCTGCGCTTCCTCTCGGCCATGCCGCAAAAAGATGGCGCGGCCGACGAGCGCCGCATCCGCCATATCCCGCGCGTCCTCTATCACTGGCGCATCTTCCCGGGCAACCACACATTCTCGACGGATCACCAGGACATCTCCGACCGCTCGGCCAAGGCCTCGCTGACGGAATACTTCGCCGGTCATCCCGAAATTTCCATCGAGAAGCTGCCGTCATTCCCCGGGTGCTGGCGCATCCGCTATACACCGAAAGACTGGCCGCGCATCTCTATCATCATCCCGACGAAAGACAAGGCCGATGTGCTGAAGCGCTGCGTTGCCAGCATCCTCGCAAAGACGGACTATCCCGGTACCTATGAAGTCCTCATCGTCGACAACGCCAGCGAGGAACCTGCGACGAAGGCGTATTATGAAAGCCTCAAAGGCGAGCCGCGCGTGCGCGTCCTGCATTACGATCAGCCGTTCAATTACGCCGCTATCAACAACTTCGCGGCGGCAGAGGCTTCGGGCGATGCATTCCTGTTTTTAAATAATGACACGGAAGTGCTCGTCAATTCCTGGCTTCGCGACCTCGTCTCGAGCATCACGCGCCCCGGCGTCGGCATCGCGGGCGCAAAGCTCTGCTACCCGGACGGCCGTGTCCAGCACTGCGGCGTCACGCTCGGCATCTATGGCGTCGCGAGTCATACGGGCCGCGGCACGGGGCGCGACAGCGGCGGCTACTTTGGCTGGATGGCGCTCGAGCGTTGCGTTTCCGCTGTCACAGGTGCCTGCATGCTCGTGCGCCGCGAGGCGTTCGAGGCCGTCCATGGCTTTGACGCCGCTACTTTTGCTGTCAGCTACAACGACGTCGATCTCTGCCTGCGCGTCGGCGATGCCGGCTGGCGCGTCGTCGTCAATCCCGCTGCCGAGCTCACGCACTATGAGTCCGTCAGCCGCGGCGCTGACGAGACGCCTGCGCAGAAAGCGCTGAACCGTCAGGAGCGCCATGCCATGTATGCGCGCTATGGCGCGCGCCTGCATCATGATCCGCACTACAACCCGAACCTCACGCTCGAAAATGAGAACTTCGAGCTTGCGGCCTATCCGCGCATCGGCAAGCCCTGGCGCCCCTGGAAAGAATTCGTCTGTCCGTTCCACCGCGGCGACGTCCTCCTTGGCTTGCAGGCTGCCATGACGGCGCATGCAGCGGGACAGCGCGTCCGCATGCACGTTTCGCGCCAGATCCTGCCATGGATTCTCGACGTGTCCGCACCATTCCCCATCGTGCCGGTTTCGCAGGCCATCCCGAAAGCAGGGGAGACGTACCTGCGTTTCCAGCAGGCAGAGATCGAGGCATCGGATCACGAGGGCTCGTCCGGCCGCATCATCGGCAGCCATCCTGCGTTTGACTTCGACTTCCTCGGTCTCGACATCGTCGAAAACATGCTTCATGCTTTCGAGCTCCCGCTTGGCACAAAGCTCGAGAGTCTGCGTCCGGCTGCGCGCCCTGTCGCAGACAAAGACCTCGCGTTGCTCGGACAACACACGCTCCTCATCCATCCCTATGGCGGCTGGCACCTGAAATCTCTGCCTGGCCGCATGGCGCAGGATCTCATCGCCCTTGCGAACAAGCAGGGCTTCCATGTCATCCAGATCGGCGGCGCTGGCGACGCGCAGATTGCGGGCTGTGACGGCTATTTGCTGCGCAATGAGAATCTCGGCTGGTGGCGCACGGTCTTTGAACATGCGGCAGCATTGATCGGTGTCGACTCGTGGACGTCGCATTTCGCTGCGCTGCTCGACACGCCGCAGATCACGCTCTATGGCACGACGACCGCGCGCGACGTCAGCAGCAAGGCGCATTTCCGCGTGCAGCACGCGCCCGCGCTCCTCTGCGATACGACAGCACCGTGCTCGCCGTGCCACAAGTTCCAGTGCGAGAAAGGCGCGGCCGACTGCCTCGGCTTTTCGTTCGACGAGGCCGAGGTCGCATCGTTCCTCGACGGCCTGATAGCGCCGCATAGCAGAAAGGATTCACAGGCATGATCGCCATTACGGACTTTTCGCAGACCGTCATCAGCGGCGCCTCGGTGCGCGACATCGACATCGCTGCCGTCATCCGCTGGTATTATGGCTATCTGCTGGTCATCTGCCCGCTGGCAGTCTGGCTGCTGTTGCGGTGCGGCCGTGCACTCCGAGGTACGAGGCTGGCGGACGGTCTCGCCGCGGCTGCCGCATGGTGGCAGGGGAGGCCCTGGCGCGTGCCGCTTCTCTGCGGCGTTTTGGTGCTCGCGAGTTTCGCGAGCCTCGTCATCCAGCATCGGCAGGAGCCCGCCCTGCTGGTCGTGGCGTTCCTTCTCTATGGTGCGGCGGCAGCACTCTCGCTCTCTCGCCGTCGCCTGCCGGGCACGTTGATTTTCTGCGTGGCATCGGCGGTCTGCGCACTGCCGTTTTCGACGGTCATCGTCCGCGCGGACTTCTTCGAGGGCGCGAACAGCGGCCTCATGGTCGATGGATTCTTCTCGTTCGGGCAGCTGCCCGTCCTGCAGTCCTTTGACGCGCACATGTTCTCGCTGGCGGGCTGGGACTTCCTCTATGCATGGCTCACGGGTGACCAGATCGGCGCGTGGTACTCCCTGCCGGCGGGCTTCCTCATGACGCTCCTGCTCATCGCAGGCGTCCGCTTTGCGCTCGGCCGCTTCCTCGGCGGCAGCATGGCGGACTTCCTGCTGCTTTTGACACCAATCTTTTACTTCGTCGCTGATTTTTACTTCATTGGCTTGCTGCTCGTGCCCGTCCTGCTCGGCTGGATGCATGCGCATCGCATGGCAGAGGACGGCAGGGGCGGTGCTGGGCGGTGGGGATTTGCGGATTTTGCGTTTGCACTCGCGTTCCTTGCGAGCTGTCTCTGCCGCCTCGACATCGGCGCTTCGTGGGGGCTCGCGATGGAGGCGGCTGCCATCCTCTTCCTCATGCCGCGTGCGCGGCGGCCGCAGCTCGCGTCCTTTCTTGTCGTCCAGCTCGCGGTCGGGGCGCTTTTCCTCGCCGCTGTCTATGGTCTCGGCACATCGGCTGGCGTCGATTGGGATGCATTCCTGCGCGATTTCCGCCTCGTCGCGGGGTCGAACCAGCACTGGGCCTATGGTGCCTGGGGGCCGCGCGCGCTTGCTGTCCTGTTCTATGGCGGCGTGCCCATCCTGCTCGGCCTGCTCGTCATGTACTTCTGGCCGCGCTTGCGCACCGGCTGGGATACGCCGCAGGGCATGCTGTTGCTCTTTTTTGCGGTCACGGCCATCTGCAATGTCCCGCGCACGCTCGTCCGTCACTCGCTCCAGGAATCCAACCCCATGACGCTCGGCCTCCCGCTGCTGCTCCTCATCGGCCTGCTCGCCTGGATGGATCGCCGCCGCGTGCAGCCGTGGCTTGAAGCCGTCGTCATTGCCTGCCTGCTTTTCTTGCCCGGTGCCGGCGTCTTTCGGGCGCAGAGTGCCCTTCCATGCGGCATCCTGCCCAGTGCTGTCGTCGGCGCTGCGCAGACTGGGACGCCATCCGAGCGCCTGCAGCCGCACCTCACGCCGCAGCAGACCGAGGCCATGGCGGGGCTGCGCGCGTTCTTTGATCAGGAGCTCTCGCCCGGCGAGACGTATCTCGACTTTACAAATCAGTCGCTCCTGTATGCGCATCTCGGCCGTCGCAACATCGCCTTTGTCAACCAGGTACCCGCCATGCTCTCTGGACGGGCTGGGCAGCAGGCCTATATCGACGCTGCCGAGCGTGCGGACGTGCCCTATGCGCTCGTGCCGTGCGACCGCGGTGACGAGACAGCGCGGGCCGGTTATCCTTCCTTCACCGCCATTGACGGCATCCAGAACACCGACCGCTTCTACCTGCTCGCGGAATACATCGGCACGCACTATGAGCCATATGCCCGTATCGGCGACTTCGCCCTCTGGCGGCGGAAAGGCCGCGCACCGCGCGGACCCTTGCCCGCAGGCGCTGAGCCGCTGACCCTCTATGGCTATGATGTTGACAGCGTCCATCATCACGACCTCGGGCAGGTGCCGCGCATCTGGGCCGAACATGGCGGCCTTTCAGAGACAGGCACGCAGACGCTCGCGCTCGACGCGGAAAACGTCGCAGATCTCGCAGCTGCTGGCACGGGCGGCCTCCTGCTCGAGATTGACGCGCCTGCCGCCCAGACCTGCGGCCTCGCCGTCGAGACCCTCGATCCGCGGACACAGGGCAAGACCGCGAACGACACGTTCCAGCTGGCACAGGGCACGCACCGTTACTACCTGCGTCTCAGCAGCGACCTTCTCTGGTACGCCGGCGCAAATCACCGCTTGCACTTGCAATTGCCGGAGGGCGTCACTGTCCGAGGCATCACCTGGCTCCCCGACAAGTAAACCTCCCCCCTCTGGGGGAGGTGCCGAGCGGATGCGAGGCGGAGAGGGGAGCGTCATACCGTAATGCATAGAAAACAGGAGAGACAGACATGGAAAAACGCATTCTCGTCGGCAGCACGGGCTTTGTCGGAAGCAATCTGCTGCGCACAGCCCATTTTGATGCTGCCTATCATCGCACGGATGTGGAAAAGGCCTATGGAACCCACCCGGATCTCCTCGTCTACGCTGGCGTCACTGCCACGAAATTCCTCGCGAACAAAGACGAGGCAGCTGATCTCGACGTCGTGCGTGCGGCTGCGGAGAACATCGAGCGCATTGCGCCGCGCCGCCTCGTCCTGATCTCCACCATCGACGTCCTGCCGCCAGAGGCCCGTGTCGGTGCTGACGAGACTGCGGCCATCGACCTCGCGGATTGCGACGCCTATGGGCGCAACCGGAGAAAGCTCGAACTCTGGGCGGCAGAGCACGTCCCATGCACGCTCATCGTCCGCCTGCCAGCGCTTTTTGGACCAGGACTCAAAAAGAACTTTCTCTTTGATCTGATGCATCCCGTGCCGACGATGCTCTCGGCTGCGAAATATGAGGAGCTTGCAAGCGATTCCGCCATCCGCGCTGCTTATGCGCCGCAGCCGAATGGCTTTTTTGCATGCACGCTGGCGCTTTCTGCGCGCGACGCCCTGTTGCCGCACTTCGAGCGTGCGGGCTTCACAGCACTCGCATTTACAGACCATCGCAGCACGTACCAGTTCTATGGACTCCGCCATCTCGCAGGCGACATCCACGCGGCGCTCGAAAAGAACATTTCGTTGCTGCATCTTGCGACGGCACCCGTTTCTGCAGGCGAAATCTACCAATATATATATCGCGGTACGAAACCGCCGTTCACGAACGAACTGCCAAAGCCCCCCGCCCGCTACGACTATCGCACGCGCTACGCCGCCGACCTCGGCGGCGATGCTGCGACGGGCTACCTCCAGCCCAAAGAAAAAGTCCTCGCCGAAATCGCAACGTTTATCCAAACGTCATCCTCGCATCCTCGGCTCCTTTCCATCTGACAATGTCATGTTAAGCAATTCGATGTGCTCAAATTGCAGCCTTCCCCTCTGGGGAAGGGGGACCGCGTTAGCGGTGGAAAGGGTAGTAGGAGGCAGAAGCCTGTCAATCACATCATTATTTCTAAGGAATATCTCAAAAATAAGTTCGGCTGCTGCTTCCAACTACCCTCTCAGTCGCCTGTCGGCGCCAGCTCTCCCAAAGGGAGAGCCTGCTGAAAAAAGTTACGTTCGGCAACCATTTCAAAGGAGCCCCTCCATGAACCTATCCGTCTCGAACATCGCATGGCCTGCCTCTGCTGACGCATCCATGCTGCCATATCTCGCTTCCCACGCCATCACCGGCCTCGAGATCGCGCCGACGCGCATTTTTCCCGACGCGCCCTATGATCACATCGCCGAGGCTCGCACCTGGGCAGCTGCACTTGAAAAAGTGCACGGCCTCACCGTCGCCTCCATGCAGTCCATCTGGTATGGCCGCACGGAGCAGCTCTTTGGCACCGACGCTGACCGCGCTGCACTGCTCTCATATACGAAGCAGGCCATCGCATTTGCGGCCGCGATCGGCTGCAAGAATCTCGTCTTTGGCTGCCCGAAAAACCGTGTGCGGCAGGGGAGGGACGACGCCCCGGTCCGCGCGTTCTTCCGCGACGTCGCCGCCGCTGCGGCCAAGGCGGACGTCGTCTTCGCCCTCGAGGCAAACCCGCCCATCTATCACACGGACTACCTGGGTGCCACACAGGACGTTTTGGACCTCGCTGACGCCATTGACCATCCTGGCCTCGGTGTCAACCTCGACCTCGGCACGATGATCGAAAACGGCGAAACCGCCGACATCCTGCGCGGCCGTGTTCATCGCATCCACCACGTCCACCTCAGCGAGCCATATCTGCGTCCCATTGAGCGACGCGCATTGCATCGCGACGTCGCTGCCATCTTGCGCGCCGAGGGCTATGACGGCTTTGTCTCGCTCGAAATGGGGAAGGATGCCGGCCTCGACGCCGTCAAAACATCCATCGCGTACCTGCAGGAGGTGTTTGGCGTATGAGCGTGCAGCAGCTTCGCCACCTTGCGGGCGTGCCGGACTACGACGCCGAGGAACTCGCCGAAAAGAGTGCGCGCTACGCCTTGCTCATCCCCGTCATTAATGAAGGAAGCCGCATCCGCCACGAGCTTCAGCGCGCGAAAGAGGCCGGGATTGACCGCCTTGTCGACATCGCCATCTGTGATGGCGGCTCGACAGACGGCTCGCTCGCGCAGGACTTTCTAAAGAGCGTCGGCGTGAACGCCCTCCTCACGAAACGCGGCCCCGGCCGGCAGGGCGCCCAGCTCCGCATGGGCATCCACTGGGCGCTCGCGCGCGGCTACGACGCTGTCCTCACCATCGACGGCAACGACAAAGACAGCATCGAATCCGTCCCGCGCTTCCTTGAGAAGCTCGCTGCGGGCTATGATTTTATCCAGGGCTCGCGATTCCTCCCCGGCGGCGCTGCCATCCGCACGCCGCGCCTCCGCTACCTCGCCGTGCGCCTGCTGCATGCGCCCGTCATTTCGCTGACGGCGCGTCACTGGTTCACTGACACGACGAATGCTTACCGCGCCTACTCGCGTCGCTACCTCGAGGACCCATGCGTCCAGCCGCTCCGTGACATCTTCCAGAGGTACGAGCTCCTCGCCTACCTTTCCGTCCGCGCCACACAGCTCGGCTTTCGCGCCTGCGAAGTCCCCGTGCGCCGCGTCTACCCCGCCACCGGCAAAACCCCGACAAAGATCTCCTTCCTCAGCGGCAACTGGGATTTGCTCAAAAACCTGTTCAAAAACCTGTTCGGAGCGTACAACCCGCGAGGGTAGTGCGAAATCGCTGCGCCGTCACCCTCTCCGCCTCGCATGCGCTCGGCACCTCCCCCAGAGGGGGAGGCAGGAGCCCCCCAAGCCTCTACGACGATGTGATTGGCAGGCCTCTGCTTCAAACTACCCTTTCCACCGCTGACGCGGTCCCCCTTCCCCTGAGGGGAAGGCTGCGGCAACCCATCCCCATTCCTTCACGAGGTACCACCCAAATGCCAGAAAAACCCACCACTTACGACCGCATCATCCTCGGTGCTGGCCTTTATGGCCTCTATGCGGCACGCGCCTGCGGGCTGCGCGGCGAGCGCGTCCTCGTGCTCGAGTGCGACCCGCATCCCTTCATGCGCGCGACGTATATCAACCAGGCCCGCGTCCACATGGGCTACCACTACCCGCGTTCCTATGCGACCGCCATCAAGTCCGCGCACTACTATGCCCGCTTCCATGAAGACTTCGGCTTCTGCATCCACAGCAGCTTCGACCAGATCTATGCGACGTCGGCCGCGTTCTCGTGGACGGATGCCGCTGCTTTCGAGCGCTTCTGCGCCGCCGCCGGCATCCGCTGCGACGCCGTGCCCGCCGCGCGCTATTTCCGCCCCGGCATGGTCGACGGTGCTTTTCTCACGGAAGAAGACACCTATGACGCCCAGATCCTGCGGCAGTTCTACGAAGACGAGCTGCGGCATCTGCCGAACGTCGAACTGCGCTGCGGCATCCGTCTCGTTGGCATCGAGCGCGAACCATCCTGCTACACCGTGCGTCTCGCAGATGCTGCCGCCTCCGCGCCATACCTTCTCAATGCGACATACGCCTCGACGAATCAGGTGCTCGCCGCCATTGAAAATGCCACATTTCCGCCCATGCGCATCAAGTACGAGCTCTGCGAGATCATCCTCGTCCGTCCGTCTGACGATCTGCGCGGCGTCGGCCTCACCGTCATGGACGGCCCGTTCTTCTCCGTCATGCCATTCGGCAAAACCGGCCTCCACTCGCTGACGGCCGTCACGTTCACGCCGCATGATACGAGCTATGAGACATTGCCGCACTTCGCCTGCCAAAAAAGGCGCGGCGACGGCGCCTGCACGCCGCGCGAGCTCGCGAACTGCGACAGCTGCCCCGCGCGTCCCGTCTCCGCCTGGCCCTACATGTCCCAGATGGCGCGAAAATATCTCCAGCCCGCCTATGGCATGACATACGAGCGCTCGCTCTTTTCCATGAAGCCCATCCTGCAGGCCACCGAGATCGACGACGCCCGGCCGACCGTCATCCGTGTCCTCTCCGAGGCACCGACGCTTGTCAGCGTCCTCTCCGGCAAGATCAATACCGTCTACGACCTCGACGAGGTGTTATTTTGATGAAAGAACAAAACTTTGTCTCTGTCGTCGCCTATGTCCATGACGACGCGGCCGCCATCCCCGCGTTCGCTGCGGCCATCGGCCGCGTGCTCGCCGCGCACTTCCTCCACTACGAGATCATCTTCGTCGACGACGCCAGCAACGACGGCAGCGTCGATGCCATCCGCGCGGCCGCGTCATCGCTGGCGGGCGGCACGCTCCAGATCGTCCGCATGAGCTACCCGCAGGGCCTCGAGCTCTCCATGGAGGCCGGCGACGCGCTCGCCATCGGCGACTACGTCTACGAATTTGACACCCTCGCCATCGACTATGACGAAAGCCTCGTCTTTGCGCTCTATGAAAAGGCGCTCGCGGGCCACGACATTGTCACCGCCGCACCCGCCGGCCGGCGGCCGCTCGCCTCGCGGCTCTTCTATCGTCTCTACAACGCGAGTGCGCACACGGCGCATCCTTTGCAGACCGAGACATTCCGCCTGCTTTCGCGCCGCGCCATGAACCGTATCCGCACCATGAGCCGCACGATCCCGTACCGCAAAGCCATCTACGCCAACTGCGGCCTGCCGCAGGAATCCATCGTCTACGAGCCGCAGGGCACGGCACATCGCCGCGTGGGGAGCGGCCGCCTCGGCCAGGCCATCGACGCCCTCGTGCTCTTCACCGACCTCGGCTATCGTGCCGCATTCCTGCTGACGGCCGTCCTGCTCGTCTTTGCACTCGCCATCGGCTGCTACGCGCTCGCCATGTTCGCCTGCCATCAGGCCATCACCGGCTGGACGAGCCTCATGCTCGTCATCGCCTTCCTCGCGGCCGGCCTCTCCGCCATCGCCGCCATCCTCGCCAAATATCTCGACATCCTTCTCGGCCTCGTCTTCCGGAGGCAGACGTACGTCATCCGCGGTATCGAGAAGCTCTGAGAGGGTAGCGTCGTTTGTTGTCTTGCGGGCGCCTGTTGGCGGTGATAGAATAAAGACAGAAACTTGCGAAAGGAGTGCATCGCTATGCTGAATGGAAATCTCGCAGTCGATGTCCCGCCGGTCACGGAACTCATCGAAGGGAAGGTCTGTCTTATGTCACCGCGGCCTTGCGTGGATCACAATCTTGTTTCTTCTAGAATTTATCGCATCTTTGCAAATTATCTGGAGGGGAAAACGTGTATGGCGCTTTCTGACGGTTATGATGTTTTTCTTGACGAGGAAAACCATTATGTTCCGGATGGCATGATTGTTTGCGACCGGTCGAAAATCCGTCCGAAAGGCATCTACGGCGCGCCCGACCTCGTCGTCGAAGTCCTCTCGCACTCCACGATGCTGCACGACCGCGGGCCGAAGATGCGCCACTATGCAGAGGCCGGCGTCAAAGAATACTGGATCGTCACGCCCGAAGCGCGGACGGTCGAAGTCTATTGGAACGAAAATGGCCGTTTCGAGCTCGCGGCGACGTATGCTGACTACCTCGAAGAAGACCTCGAATTCATGGACGACGACGAGCGCGCCGCCATCGCGACGGAGATCCCCGTCTCGCTCTACGACGATTTCCGCGTCAGCGTCAAAGAAATCTTTCTCGACCTCGACGCCATCACCAGGTGATGTTGCTGCTGTGGATGAGCGGCTTTGAAAAAAGCTCAGAGAGACCCCTTGTCAAATACGTGAAAGCCTGCTACAATAGAACGCATAGGCAAGGAGACCAAGGACGGGTCTCATACCGATGACAACCTCTGTGTCCCCGCGCATGTATCGCCCATGCGCGGGGACATTTTTTGTACAAGAAAAAACTTTACAAAGTCCGCGCCCTGTGCTAGTATATGACTAAAAGTTCATCTTTTCCTGTCGGCAAAACTCTTTCTCCCGCCGGCAGGCGGCGATCATGGGGCACAGCTTCATGGGTTACAGATTTTAGGAGGTTGTATTTTTATGGCAGTGACAACGATTGATGTAAAGGGCACGCTTCAGAAGAGCAAGTACCAGTCTGGCTATTTCTACTCGAATTCGAAAGGCGATGAGGTCGCCTACTACACGATTGGCGATACGTCTGTAGATACGACGGACTCCATCCGCGTTGCCGGTATCACGAGTGTCAGCGCTTCCCAGCCGACGAAACTCTGGGTCGGCGTGGACACGGGTGTGTCGATTGGCGGTGTCGAGGACAAGGTCTACATCGTCAGCGGCGCTGCGGGCGATGAGCAGTATGAGTTCTCTGAGGCTGCCAAGGGCACGCAGATCAATGCAGGTGCTGGCAATGACTCCGTCTCGCTTGGCTCCGGCATGACGGTCACGCTCGGTTCGGGCGCAGACCTCGTCTCGCTCAAGGGCACGGGCAATACGGCAACGGATTACAACTATGAAGAAGACCGCATCGCATTTGGCGAGACGTCGGATTTGGCGAAGATTTCTGTCGGTAACTTCACGACGAGCGGCGGCATCCGCAAGGATTCCACGTTGTCTGAGTCCTACATTACGGTCAACACGGTTTCTGGCAAGGACTTCTATGCTGCAACGCTGAGCAAGGACAACACGACGAGTGATACGCTCCGCGTCGCTTGGGGTGGCAAGAGCGGTTCGACGATCGATCTGCGTGGCGATACGGCGAGTGCGAAAATCTTCGGCACGGCTAATGGCACGAAGGGCGACCTCATCATCGGCAGTGATGGCACGCAGGATTCGACGAAGGCAGGCGCTCCGGGCAGTGATCAGGGTGACAGCATCATTGCTGGGGCGAATGATTCTGTCTTCGGCGGCTCTGGCAATGACTCGATCACGATCAGTGGCAACAACGTCACAGTTGCCCTCTTCGACCAGAACTTCTATGGCAAGATCACGGGCGCTGACAGCGTCCAGGGCTTCAAGACGGGCTGGGAGTCCACGGACGACACGGTCTATGTCATGAATGATGATGGTATGACGAGCACGGAGATTGGCAAGGATAATATCGTGCTCCATGCAACGGAAGTCAATGAAGCTTCTGCTGACAAGAACCGTTCGTCCATGACGCTGTATTGG
Source organism: uncultured Veillonellaceae bacterium (assembly GCA_900315575.1). Classification (GTDB taxonomy): domain Bacteria; phylum Bacillota; class Negativicutes; order Selenomonadales; family Selenomonadaceae; genus Selenomonas_C. Next base: position 32,314 of record OMZR01000003.1, on the reverse strand, counting down.
GATGGGGCGAATGCTGACTCCCTGAACCTCAAGGTCAACGTTGTCGGCACGGTCAAGCAGTACCAGTTCCTTGGCGGCGAAGCAAGCGAGAACAGCCTCAAGGATGCGGCAGATGTCTTTGTCGCTACGGCAACGAATAATGTGGCAAAGGGCGACAGCATCAACGTTGCGAAGGGCACGACGCGCACGGCGGTCAACCTCTCGAACTGGGGCAATGACTTCATCGGCGACACGACGCAGTACCTCGTGAACGATGATGCACATCTCGTCATCAATGCTGCGGCTGCAACGCAAGATCTGAAGATTGTCGGCTCTGCCAATACGGATTCCATCGTAGTCGGTTCGGGCAACAGCTCCGTCTGGGGCGGCTTCGGCGGCGATGACAGCATCCAGCTCGGCTCCGGCACGGCAGATGTCTTCTTCGGCACGAGCAACGGCAACGATACGGTCAAAGGTCTCACTTCCTCTGACACGATCACGCTCTATGATACGACGCAGGCCGTCTCGAGCATCACGGAATCGACCGATACGGTAACGGTGAAGTTCGCTGACGAGTCCAGCCTCACGCTTGACGATGTCAAGGACAGCACGAATGTCAAAGCGCAGATCGGCATCAATGGCAGCACGATGACGCTCCAGATTGGCGGCAGCGATGACAGTGGCTTCACGGCCAACAAGGGCAATGTCGCTGACTACTACTATGTCACGCAGGGCAACGACACGGCAAGCATCAAGGTCACGTCCGACGAGAACACGAGCCTCTGGCTCGCAGGCAGCGTCGACAGCCTCAGCACAACGGGTCTCAACACGAGTACGCTCGTGCTTGCGGATGAGACGGCCTTCACGGGTCTCACGATGAGTGCTTCGTCCTCGAAGGGCGATGTCGTCCTCGCCGGCAGCACGACGAATGATACGATCTATGGCTCCACGGGCCACAGCACGCTGTTCGGCGGTGCTGGCAATGACCTCCTCATCGGCGATGAGACGGGCAAGGGCATCACGACCTTCCTCTATGGCAAGGGCATGGGCAATGACGAGATCTGGACGAACAACACGTCCGACAAGATCACGCTCTATGATGTGGCAGCTTCCGATATCGCATCCTACAAGATCGACAACACGACGAATGGTGCTCTGACGGTCACGCTGACGGATGGTTCGACGCTCACGGTCAACAACTTCGGCACGAAGGGCACGAACACGATCACGACGACGGATCACACCTACACGTACGATTACACGACGGATGCTTGGACGGTGAAATAATCCTTCGGGGTTCTGACATCTGCCAAGTTTTTACCGATTCTCTTGAAAGCAAGGCTTCCCGGACGCGGGAAGCCTTGCTTTTTCTTGCTTTTTTTTCGGCAATCTGCGATAATGGGTAGGATATGAAAGGAGAATTTTCTGTGGACGAAAAGAACCAGTGGCAGGGCGCGAGCGGCGTTGGCGCGCTCTTGACGGCGCTCGCGCAGCGCGGGGCGGAGATCCCGCGCGCCGATCTCGACGGGCTCGCGCACCGCTATGGCGATACTGCGTTTTCGTGGGAGGCGGCTGCGCGCATTGCCCGCCGTTACCGATATCATGCGACGCTGTCGCACATGCAGTTCGACGAGCTCCGCGAGCTGCCGTTGCCGGCCGTCATCCGTTTCCGTTCGGGCAAGTACATGGTGCTCGGCGTGCACAGCGACGAGGCGGTCTTCTTCCTCGATGCGGAGACGAACCAGCCGTATTCGATGCCGGCGGCGCAGTTCCGCGCGGCGTGGACGGGCGAGGTGCTCGTGCTGACGCCGAAGCTCAGTTGGAAGGCGCTGCGCGAGAAGTACAGCCTCGATTGGTTTTACGAGGTGATCTGGCATTACCGGCGGCTGTTCGGCGAGGTGCTCGTGGCGTCGTTTTTCCTGCAGGCGATGGGCATCCTGATGCCGCTTTTCACGCAGGTCATCGTGGACAAGGTCATCGGCAATGACGGCTTGTCGACGCTGACGGTGCTCGGCCTGGCGATGGTGGCGCTGCTGCTCGTGCAGTCCGTGCTGTCGTATGTGCGCACGTACATCCTGAATTTCGCGACGACGAAGCTGGACGCGATCCTCGGCACGCGGCTGTTCCGCCATCTGATCAGCCTGCCGGTGCCGTACTACGAGCACCGGCGCGTCGGCGAGACGATGCTGCGCGTCAATATGATGGGCGACATCCGGCAGTTCTTGACGGGGACGACGCTGACGACGCTCTTGGATGCGCTGTTCTCGATCGTCTTCGTCGCGGTCATGCTGTACTACAGTGTGTCGCTGACCTTGATCGCGCTCGTCGTGATCCCGCTGTTCCTCGTGCAGACGATCCTCGTGATCCCGATCTATCAGAAGAAGCTGCGCGAAACATTTGGCGCGCTCGCGGCGCAGCGGTCGTTCCTCGTGGAGGCGGTGACGGGCATGGCGACGGTGAAGGCGCTCGCGATCGAGCCGCAGTTCATCCGCCGCTGGGAGACGTCGCTCGCGCGCTATGTGGGCAAGAATTTCCATCTGCAGTCGCTCGCGCTCGTGATCAATTCGACGAATGGCATCATCCAGACGATTTCGACGCTCGTGATTTTCTGGTATGGCGGCTATATGGTGATGGAGAATACCTTTACGCTCGGCCAGCTCATCGCGTTCCAGATGCTGGCGGGGCAGGCGGTGGGGCCGATCGTGCGCATTTTTTCGCTCTGGCCGCAGATCCAACAGACAGCGTTCGCGCTGACGGCGCTCGGCGACATCCTGCATTCGCATGCAGAGCCGGTGCTCGTGCCGCCGCGTGCGGAGGCGGCGATGAAGGGCGCGGTCGCGCTCTCGGATGTGACGTTCCGCTACCGGCTCGACCTGCCGCCGGCCATCGACCATGTGTCGCTGTCGATTGCCGCGGGGGAGAAGGTCGGCATCGTCGGCCGCTCGGGCTCTGGCAAGTCGACGCTCGCGAGCCTGATCGAGAAGATCTATCTGCCGGACAGCGGCACGGTGGCGATCGACGGCCGCGACCTCGCGGGCGTGCAGTACCCGTGGATCCGGCAGCAGATGGGCGTCGTGATGCAGGACAATTATCTCTTTGATGGCAGCATCCGCGACAATATCGCGGCTGGACGGCCGGCGGCGTCGATGGCGGAGGTCATGCGCGCGGCGGAGCTCGCAGGAGCGCATGAGTTCATCCTCGAGCTCGACGAGGGGTATGATACGCGCGTCGGCGAGCGCGGCGCAGGTCTCTCGGGCGGACAGCGGCAGCGCATCGCGATCGCGCGGGCGCTCCTGACGAATCCGCGGATCCTGATTTTTGATGAGGCGACGAGCGCGCTCGACTATGAGTCGGAGCGCGAGGTCATGAAGAATATCGAGTCGATCGGCGGCGACCGGACGATGCTGATCATCGCGCACCGCCTGTCGACGGTGGCGCACTGCGACAGGATCATCGTCATCGACCACGGGAAGATCGTGGAGGAAGGGACGCCGCAGGAGCTCGTTGAGAAGGACGGGCTGTACGCGAAGCTGTGGAAGCAGCAGAATCCGGGAGAATGAGGTAACAGAATGAAACTAACACAACTTTGGAAGCGGTTCATCGGGGAGGATGGGAAGGACGCGCAGGAGACGGAGTTCCTGCCGTCCATCCTCGAGGTGACGGAGACGCCGACTTCGCCTGTCGGGCGGGCGGTGCTCTGGACGCTTGTGGCGCTCCTGATCGCTGGCGGGATCTGGATCTGCGTCGGCGAGGTCGACGAGGTGGCGGTCGCGAATGGCAAGGTGACGCCGGTCGGCAATGTGAAGATCGTGCAGTCGCAGAACAAGGGCGCGATCAAGGAGCTCGATGTCAAGGAAGGCGACTATGTCGAGGAGGGCCAGACGCTCGTCGTGCTCGATACGACGAAGACGCAGGCGGACGTCGACCAGCTGAAGAAGCAGGCGGCATACTATGGCCTGACGGTCGCGCGCCTCAATGCCGAGATGCAGGATGCGCCTTTCACGCCGCCGCAGGACCCGGAGGGGCTCCTGGAGCAGAAGGACATCGATGCGCAGGTGACGCTCTATCAGAGCCGCCGTGCAAAGCTGGCGGCCGACCAGGAGAAGAATGGCGCGGCTGTCGCGCAGGCGTCGGCCTCTGTCGAGGGCTCGCAGGCGCAGCTGCAGAAGTACCGCGCTCTGCAGGCTGTCGCGCAGGAGAAGGAAGACCGTCTCGAAGAACTCATGCAGGAGGACGCGATCAGCTATTTCCAGCTGCTCGAAGCCCGCGCGACGCGCGTGGAGTACCAGCGCAATGCGGAGGCGACGGAGAAGAGCATCCTCGAGCAGGAGGGCAAGCTGACGGAGGCGCAGGATCTCGTCGCGACGACGGATACGGCGTACCGCCAGGATACGATGAGCCAGCTCGTCGAGGCGAAGCGCCAGTACAATGCGATCGAGGAAGAGCTCAAGAAAGCGGATGACACGAACCAGCAGTCTGTCATCGTGGCACCGATTTCGGGGCGCGTGAACCAGCTGGCCGTGCATACGCTCGGCGGCGTCGTGTCCGAGGGACAGGCGGTCATGATGATCGTGCCGGACGATGCGGTCATGGAGATCGAGGCGTATGCGGACAACAAGGACATCGGCTTCATCCAGCAGGGCCAGACGGCCGAGGTGAAGGTGGAGACGTTCAATTTCCAGAAGTACGGCATGGTGAATGCGACGGTCGATGAGATTTCGCCGGATGCGGGGTCGAATGTGCAGGACAAGGAGACGTACCAGAAGTACCGCCTGACGCTCGGCCTGGAGAATGACGATAGCGGCATCGAGCTGACGCCGGGCATGAATGTGACGGCGGAGATCAAGATCAAGAAGAAGAAGATCATTGATTTCTTCCTCGATCCTTTCCGCAAGTACAAAGACGAAGCATTGAGGGAGCGCTGATTCTATGGCAATGATGGATACTGCGCTCGCGTGCCTCGTCCAGATCGCGGCGCATTTCAAGATCCCCGCGGACTATGGGCAGCTCGCGCGCGCCTATATCGTCGACGAGCATGGTGTCGACAATGTGGGGCTGTTGCGCGCTGCGCGCGACCTCGGTCTGAAAGCGCGGCAGTTCTCGGGCATTACGGCGGAGCATGTGGCAAAGATGCCGCATCCGTGCATCTGCCGCATGAAGGATGGCCGCTATGTGCTCTACCGCGGCCACAATGCACAGGGCGTGCCGCTGATCGTGGATCCGGCGGCGGGCCGGCAGGGCTGGGCGAAGCCGGAGGCTTTCGCGCAGATGTTCTCGGGCGAGGTGCTGCTTTTCGCGAAGCGCTACCGCATCGAGAAGCTGCAGGACAAGGTGGAGAAGTTCGGCTTCGGCTGGTTCGTGCCGGTCGTGGCGAAGTACAAGAATTTCTTGCTGAAGGTGCTGTTCATCTCTCTGATTCTGCAGGGGTTCGGCCTTTTGACGCCGCTTTTCACGCAGACGATCATCGACCGGGTGCTCGTGCACCGCAGCGTGTCGACGCTCGACGTGATGCTGGCGGGCATGATCCTCGTGGCGCTGTTTTCGCAGTGGATGGGGGCTCTCCGGCAATACCTCTTCATCAATACGACGAACAAGATCGATGTGACGCTGTCGGCGCATCTGTTCCGCAAGGTGACGGAGCTGCCGGTGCGGTATTTTGACAAGTGGCAGGTCGGCGACGTGGTGTCGCGCATGGGCGAGCTCGAGACGATCCGGAGCTTCCTCACGGGGCAGGCGCTGACGGTCGTGCTCGACGTGGTGTTCGCGGTCGTGTACCTGACGGTCATGTTCATTTACAGTTCGACGCTGTCGTATATCGTCTGGGTGACGATCCCGCTGTATATCCTGCTGAATGCGATCGTGGCGCCGGTGTACAAGAAGCGCATCAATGACCGGTTCCTGCTCGCGTCGGAGCAGCAGTCTTTCACGATCGAGGCGGTCACGGGCGTGCGCACGGTGAAGACGATGGGCGTCGAGCAGACGTTCGTCGAGCGGTATGAGGATGTGCTCGCGCGCTATCTGAAGTCGGCGCTCTCCGTGCTGAATCTCGCGAATCTCGCGGGCTCGCTCGGCACGTTCCTCCAGCTCGCGTTCAATCTGGCGATCCTCTGGATCGGCGCGTACCAGGTCATGGCAAATCATCTGTCGGTCGGCGAGCTCATCGCTTTCCAGATGCTGGCCGGGCAGGTCATCGCGCCGGTGCTGCGCCTCGTGAATCTCTGGCAGTATTTCCAGCAGATCCGCGTGTCGATGGCGCGCCTCGGCGACATCATGGACGAGAAGAGCGAGCCGGCGTTCAATCCGAACCGGACGACGCTGCCGCAGCTCCGAGGCGAGGTTGTTTTCGACAAGGTGAATTTCCGCTACAAGGCGGATGGCAAGAATGTGCTGACGGATATTTCGGTGCGCATCCCGCCGGGGGCGCATGTGGGCATCGTCGGGCGTTCGGGCTCCGGCAAGTCGACGCTGACGAAGCTCGTGCAGCGCCTCTACGTGCCGGACAGCGGCCGCGTGATGGTCGACGGTGTCGATATCGCGCAGGTCGAGACAGCGTGGCTGCGGCGGCAGATCGGCATCGTGCTGCAGGAAAATTTCCTGTTCGCCGGGACGATCAAGGAGAATATCGCGATCGCCATGCCGACGGTCGATGACGAGACGGTGCTGCGCGCGGCAAAGCTCGCGGGCGTCGATGATTTCGTCAAGGAGATGCCGCAGGGCTATGATACGTTCGTCGGTGAGCGCGGCTCGATGCTCTCGGGCGGACAGCGGCAGCGCGTGGCGATTGCGCGGGCGCTGCTCCTCGATCCGAAGATCCTGATTTTTGACGAGGCGACGAGCGCGCTCGATACGGAGAGCGAGCAGAAGATCCTCCAGAATATGGGCGAGATCGCCAAGGGGCGCACGACGATCACGATCGCGCACCGCCTGTCGACGGTCCGCGGCTGTGATGCGATCCTCGCGATGGACCATGGCCGCATCGTGGAGGCGGGCTCGCATGACGAGCTCATGGCCCGCAAGGGATATTACTATCATCTGTATATGGCACAGGAGTAAGATACATGAAGATTCTTTTCATCCATCCGAATTTCCCGGCGCAGTTCTGGCATATCAGCAAGGCGCTGGCGGAGATGGGCGACCAGGTGATGTACCTGACGACGCGCACGAATGGCAATCATCTCGGCGGCGTGCAGGTGGCGCTCTACAAGCGGGAGCGCGAGGTGTCGCCGCAGACGCATCCGTACCTCCAGCCGATGGAGGAGGCGATGAATGACGGCATGTCGGTCGCGCATGCGCTCGTGAAGCTGCGCGACGAGCACAAGTTCAAGCCGGATGTCATCGTGGCGCATACGGGCTGGGGCTCGACGCTGTACTGCAAGGATGTGTATCCCGATGTGCCCGTCGTGGGGTATTTCGAGTGGTACTACAATTCGGTCGGCGGCGACGTGGGGTCGTTCCCGGGCGAGGTGGTGTCGCTCGATACGATGATCCGCCTGCGCACGCGCAATGCGTTCCACATGCTGAATCTCGATGCGTGCGATGTGCGCTTCACGCCGACGGAGTGGCAGAAGTCGCAGTTCCCGGAGAAGTACCGCGACGGCATGGTCGTGGTGCATGAGGGCATCGATACGGAGTTCTGCCATCCAGAGCCCGGGAAGAAGATGGTGCTGCCGAAGACGGAGCACAGCGAGGCGCTGGATCTCTCGAAGTGCAAGGAGATCGTGACGTATGTGTCGCGCGGCTTTGAGCCGTATCGTGGCTATCCGCAGTTCATTTCGGCGGTGTCTCTGCTGCTGAAGCGGCGGCCGAAGCTGCATGTCGTCGTCGTGGGCACGGATACGAGCTGCTATGGCGATGCGCCGGCGAAGGGGACGTGGAAGGAGTACGTGGATGAACGCGTGAAGTATGACAAGAGCCGCGTGCATTTCGTCGGCCATCTGCTGCGGCCGGAGTACCAGACGGTGCTGCAGGCTTCGACGGTGCATGTGTATCTGACGCGGCCGTTCATCCTGTCGTGGTCGTGCCTGGAGGCGATGAGCTTCGGCTGTGCGATCGTGGGGTCGAAGACACCGCCGGTGCAGGAGGTCATCGAGGATGGCAAGAGCGGGCTCCTGGCGAATTTCCGTTCGCCGCAGCATATCGCTTTGCGCATCGAGGAGCTCCTCGACAATGCGCCTCTGCGGAAGAAGCTCGGTGCGGCGGCGCGCAAGACGGTGCTCGACCGGTATGATATGCGTGACTGCGTGAAGCGGCAGATCGATATGATCTATGGAGCGATCAAATGAGTCATCAGAGGAACAAGAAGCAGGCGCAGCCAGGGGCCGGGAAGCTGTCGGGGCTCGTGATCGCGCGGGATGCGGCGGAGGATATCCGCTGGTGCCTCGAGAGCTTTCGCGGCGAAGTGGACGAGCTGATCGTCGTCGATACGGGGTCGCGGGATGCGACGGCCGATATCGCGCGGGAGCTCGGGGCACAGGTGTTTTCGTTTGCCTGGAACGATGATTTTTCGGCGGCACGCAATTTCGCGCTGTCGAAGGCGACGGGCGACTGGGTGTTTTTCCCGGATGCGGACGAGCATCTCGTCGCGGCGCATGGAGCGCTGCGGCAGGTGGCGGCAGAGGCTGCGGCGCGCGGGTCGCGCGAAGTCTCTCTTTACCGTGCGAGTGTCGATGCAGACGGCAAGCGCGTCGGCGTGCCTGATCACTGCATCCGCATGTTCGCGCGGGTCGCGGATGTGCATTACCGCGATCCGATCCACGAGCTGCTGACGTATGCGGATGGCAAGCCAGGTGTGGCATACCGGCCGCCGATCACGACGGTCTGCCTCGAGCACCGCGGCTACCAGAAGGATCGGCTGGTGGAGAAGGAGGCGCGCAATCTGCGCATCCTCGAGGCCTGCGAGCGGAATGGCATCGACAAGTACGCTCTGCATTATTATCTCGCGAATACGTATGTCTCGCTCCATCGCTATGAGGATGCCTGCCGCGAGGCGGAGCTCTCTCTGTCGCTCGGGGAGCATCCGGCCGTCGGTGCGCTGACGCTCTGGTCGAGCTATGAGATGGCGGTCGAGATGCTTGGCGACCGCGAGCGCCTGCAGGCGCTCTGCGAGCGGGCCGCACGCGAGGTGCCGGATCTGCCGGGGACGTATGCGCGGCTCGGCGTGCTCGCGATGAACCGTGGTGATTTCGCGGAGGGCGAGCGGCAGCTGCTTGAGGCGAAGCGGCGCGGGGCCTTGTTCGCGGAGGCGTGCCCGGATGATTTTGATCTGTTCGCAGAGACGCTGCCGCATGTCGAGGAGCTCCTGGCGGAGTGCCGGCGGAAGCTCGGGAAAGCGCCTGCCGAGACGGTGGCCGGGGCGCCGGTGCCGCAGGGCAAGCCTGCTGGCGAGCGGGCGCTCGAGACGATGCCGGAGGCGCACGAGACGTTTGCCGAGGCCCTGCCGGCTGCGGCACGCGTGACGGTGCTGTTCGGCTGCGGAGACGGCGCGGCGGGGGCGGAGCTCCTGCGGCGCAATCCCGCGATGCGCGTTTATGGCTTTTCTGCGACGCGCGCAGAGGCCGTGGCGGCCGGCGGCGTGCTGACGGCGGCCGCCTGCGCGGCACCTGCGGATGTGACGCTCGCGGACTATGGGCTGTCGGGCGTCGATGTGATCGCCTATGCGGCACCTGTTTGCGAGGGCCTCACGACGGCGGCGATTGCGCGCCATATGGAGGCGCTGGCAGCCGATGGGCAGATGGTTTTTTTTGCGGCGGCGTCGCATGCGGCCGCACAGGCGGTGCTCAGCGAGCTGCCGGAGGGGCCGCACATGGTGACGGTGGAGCCGCGCCAGGTCGATGGCCGGGCGATGGTGCTCGTGCGCCTCGCGATGAAGAAGCGGCCGACGATCTCCGTGCAGACGATGATCGGCGAGGTGCCGGTCACGGCGCGCGTGCGCGTGCTGGAGCCGGACGAGTTCGGCCGGGCGGAGACGGGCTGGTTCTTTGTGTCGAATGCGGAGAACCGGGTGAGCCGCCAGCTCGCAGAACAGACGGATGCGAGCATCATCGTGCGGCATCGCGCGGGGTTCACGAATTACAAGGATGCGATGGAGGTCACGTCGTTTTTGCGCGAAAAGGGGCATGTCATCATCTATGAGATCGATGACAATCCGATCCTCTGGCAGAAGAAGAATGAGGCGTCGCGGTATCTCGACTACATCGGTGCGCATGCCGTGCAGGTCTCAACGCCGGCGCTCGCGGAGCTCCTGCGGCCGTACAATCCGCACATCCTCCTGATGGAGAACGAGCTCAAGGAGCTGCCAGCTGCGCGCGACTACGCGGCGGAGGCGGCGGCGAAGGATGGGCGCGTGACGATTTTCTTCGGCGCGGTGAACCGCGGCGCGGAGTGGCAGGAGATCGTGCCAGTGCTCAACAAGCTCGCGAAGCGGTATGGTGACAAGCTCGAGTTTTTGATGATTTCCAACGGGGCATCGTATGAGGCACTCCATGCGCCTCACAAGCGCTTTGTCGGCGATCCGCGCGTCTATGGCGGGCAGTTCGTGCCATATCCTGTGTACCAGCAGGCGCTGCACGCAGCGGATATCGCGCTGCTGCCGTTGCGGGACAATGCGTTCAACCGGACGAAGAGCGATCTGAAGTTCATCGAGAGCGCGGGGCATGGTGCGGCGGTGCTGGCATCGCCGACGGTGTACGCGCAGACGATCGTCGATGGGTGCACGGGCTGCATCTACCGGAATCGGCGCGAGTTCGAGGCGAAGCTCGTGCGGCTCATCGAGGATGCGCCATACCGGCAGGCGATCGCGCGTGCGGCGTATGGCTATGTGCGCGACCACCGGCTGATCGCGCAACATTACCGCGCACGGCTCACGGCGTATCAGGCTCTCGTGGAGCACCGTGCGGAACTCGACGCGGAACTCGCGGCGCGGCTGGAACATGTGCGGAAGGAGGCGGAGCGCCATGGCGACGCTCAGTGAGGCGTTTGACGCGCTGCTCGCACAGCTGCGGCGGGATGGCCGCGTGACGTTCGGCGACATCCGCCGGGCTATGGAGCCCGCGTTCCAGGCGACGGGGCACCGCGCACCGCAGGGCGGGCCTCTGCGCATCCTCGTGGTGCGGCTGGACGAGATCGGCGACAATGTGCTGAACAGTGCTTTCCTGCGCGAGCTGCGGCTGAATTTTCCGCAGGCGCAGATCGACCTGCTCGTGAAGACGTCTGTTTTCCCAATCGTGGAGCTCTGCCCGTATGTGGATCATGTGATCCAGGCGGAGGGCTTTCCGGGGGCGTCGGACAGTTTTGATGCCTATATGACATGGATGCGGCAGTTCGTGCCATATGCGTGCTGGCCGCGCTTTTATGATGCGTGCCTGCTGCCGCGCTGGGATATCGATGATTCATGTGCGACGATCCTGAGCTTCCTCAGCGGCGCACGGGAGCGCATCGGCTACAGTATTCATGTGTATCCCTGGAAGGAGGAGACGACGCGCGGCTATGATGCGCTGCTGACGCGGGCCGTGGTGTCTCCTCCGTATGTCGTGCACGAGGTGGAGAAGAATCTGTTCTTTTTGCGGGCGCTCGGTCGCAAGGTGCAGAGTGACCGCATCGAGCTCTGGCTGTCGCAGACGGATGTCGATGCGGCACAGCGGCGCCTGCCTCATGCGGCGTCAAATGGCTACATCGCCGTGGCAGTCGGCACGCGCGAGCCGCGGCGGACGTACCCGGTGGAGAAGCTCGCGCGGGCGCTCGAGGGGCTCGCTGATGCGCGCCTGCCGTTTGTCTTGCTCGGCAGCAAGGGCGAGGCGGCAGCGGCGAAGCGCATCGAGAAGGCGTTGCCGCGCGGCTGCGCGGTGAATCTCGCGGGACGGATGCCTCTGCGGGAGTCGGCGGCGGTCGTGTCGCGGGCGCGGCTGTATCTCGGCGGCGATACGGGACTGACGCATATCGCGGCGGCGGCGAAGCGGCCGATCGTAGCCTGGTACTGCCATCCGATGGATGTGGGCGTCAATGTCGTGAGCGCGGTCGCGCGGTTCTACCCGTGGCAGGCGAATGCGGTCGTGCTGCGGCCGGAACATGCGCTGCCGGAGTGCCGGACGCCGCAGCATGGCTTCGCGGAGATCGCGGGCTGCCATTCGCGCGTGGCGCCGCACTGCATCAAGGAGATCGCACCGGAACGCATCACGGAGGCGGCGCGGGCCATGCTCGGCCTGCCGCGCAAGGAATGAGCGCGGCGCGGCTGCGCGAGGTCGTCCGATTCTGCGTCGTGGGCGGCGGCTGCTTTCTGCTGGATTACGGCCTGCTGTACGTGCTGACGGAGTATGGCGGCCTGCCGTACCTTTGGTCGTCAGGCCTGTCGCTCACGGCATCCGTGTTCGTCAATTACTGGCTCTGCGTCGTGTACGTCTTTCGCGCATCGGGCGGGCAGACGGGCCGGCAAAAGGCGTTATTTTTCGGATCGAGCATCGCGGGACTTTTTCTGAACCAGGTCTGCATGTATGTGTTCGTCGATCTCTGCGGCATTTATTATATGATCGCCAAGCTCCTGGCGACGGCAATCGTGACGATCTGGAACTACGTGATGAAGCGGAAGGCCATCGCGGGTTGAACGTCTCTGTCGCACCCGCGGGAGAGGCGTTGTGCGAATCCATATGCCGTGCAGGGGACTCCCCCCGCCGCTCACGCGGCCCGTCCCCCCTCTGGAGGGGGGCTGAGAAAAAAGAAACGTCTCACAAATAAGAAGTGACATAAGAAACGAAGTCATGCTTATACAGGAGCCCCCCTCTCAGAGGGGGGGGACGGGCCCGAAGGGCGGGGGGAGTCCCTTGCAGGGCAAAACAAATCGCAGGAATGAACTTTCGCGGGTGCGAAATAGGAAAAGGAGCAATCAACAATGAAAGTCACAGCAACAAAACTCAAGGGCGTCTACGTCGTGGAGCCGCAGGTGTTTGGCGATGCGCGCGGGTGGTTCATGGAGAGCTGGTCGAAGCGCAAGCTCGAGGAGGGCGGCATCCATGTCGATTTCGTGCAGGACAACCAGTCGTATTCGGCCGAGAAAGGCACGCTGCGCGGCCTGCACTATCAGCTGAACCCGATGTGCCAGGCGAAGCTGCTGCGCGCGACGCGCGGCACGATCTTCGATGTGGCCGTCGATATCCGCAAGGGCTCGCCGCAGTACGGCGAGTGGGTCGGCGTCGAGCTTTCGGCGGAGAACAAGCGCCAGCTCTTCATCCCGCGCGGCTTCGCGCACGGCTTCATCACGCTGACGGACGACGTCGAGGTGCAGTACAAGGCCGACAACTACTATGCGCCGGAGTGCGACGGCAACATCCGCTGGGATGACCCGGACATCGGCGTAAAGTGGCCGATCCAGCCGACGATCCTCTCGGACAAGGACCAGAAAGCCCCGACGCTCAAAGAACGCGCGGCGACGACGCTGAATTTCGTCTACGAAGAAAACTGAAGAATCTGCCGATCCCAAGACAGAAGACGCCGCGAGCAAAAAGCCCGCGGCGTTTTTGGTGAGTAATCCAAGAGAAAGACACGAAAAGGCCGCCGTACCATCGTACAGCGGCCTGTCATTTCAAATATGGTGGAGACGAAGGGGTTTGAACCCTCGACCCCCAGATTGCGAACCTGGTGCTCTCCCAGCTGAGCTACGTCCCCGTGAACAATCAATAGTATAGCGCGGACGCTCTGCAAATGCAAGCACTTTTTGAAATTAATTTTATTTATGGGCGAATTGATTTTCTGTAATGGCATTTTTGGGCAAATTGTCGTATAATAAAAAAACAACCAATTTGTGAAAGTGTCAGCTTTTTTCTGTGATTTGCGCAGGTCTGTCTCGGGATGGCGTTGCGCACGGAGGAGGGACCAACGTGGAAAAACGGGAAAGTCTTTGGGAGCGGTATCTGCGGAAGGGCATGAGCCGCAGGAGCTTCCTCAAGGGGTGCGTGGCGCTCACGACGATGATGGGTCTGAGCACTGAGAGGTTCCAGGAGGTCGTCGAGGCGGCCGAGACGCAGCCGCTGCCGGTCGTCGTCTGGATTCACGGGCACGAGTGCACGGGCTGCGACGAATCGTTCATCCGCTCGGGCGCGCCGCTCGCATCGGATGTCGTGCTCAGCCAGATCGATCTCGAGTATGATCATCTGCTCAGCGCGGCTTCGGGCGAGCCGTTCGAGGCGCATCTCAAAGAGGTCATGGAGAAGTACAAGGGGAACTACATCCTGGCCGTCGAGGGCGCTGTTTCGACGAAGGACAACGGCGTCTACTGCATGTCGGGCGGCCGTCCGTTCACGCGGATGCTGCAGGAGGCAGCGGCCGGCGCAAAAGCGATCATCGCGTACGGCACCTGCGCTGTCGCGGGCGGCATCCAGAGCGCGAAGCCGAACCCGACGGGTTCTTCGGGCATCGGCCCGTTCGTCGGCAACACGCCGGTCGTCAATGTGCCGGGCTGCCCGCCGATTCCGGAAGTCATGACGGGCGTCATCATGCATGTCGCCCTGTTCGGCAACCTGCCGCCGCTCGATGGCGAGGGCCGTCCGAAGCAGTTCTACGGCAACCGCATTCACGATACCTGCTACCGCCGTCCGTTCTTCGATGCGGGCATGTTCGCCGAGAACTTTGACGACGCGGGCGCGAAAGCGGGCTGGTGCCTCTACAAGCTCGGCTGCCGCGGGCCGGAGACGTACAACAGCTGCGGCAACCTGCGCTGGTTCCAGGGCATGAGCTACCCGATCCAGTCCGGCGCGCCGTGCATCGGCTGCAGTAATTCGAATTTCTGGGACGACACGCCGTTCACGAAGCGCCTGCCTGGCTATGGCAAGCTCGGAAATGCGGACAAGATCGGCCTTGGCGTCGGCGCGCTGGCCGCAGCTGGCGTCATCGCGCATGCGGCTGGCTCGATCATGCAGAAGAACAAGCGTGACGAGGCGGAAGCCAAGGCGGCCGCCAAAGAAGAAGAAGACAAGTTTTGAGGGAGCAGGTGGAAGATAAATGAAACATGTAGTAGTCGATCCGATCACGAGAATCGAAGGCCATCTGCGCGTCGAGGTCAATGTGGACGAGGGTTCGGGCAAAGTCACGGATGCCCTGTCGTCCGGCACGGCCTGGCGCGGCCTCGAGCTCGTCATGCACAACCGCGACCCGCGTGATGCGTGGGCCTACATCCAGCGCATCTGCGGCGTCTGCACGACGGCGCATGCGCTCGCTTCGGTGCGCGCTGTCGAGGATGCGCTCCAGATCCGCATTCCGAAAAACGCGAACTACATCCGCAACATCATGGCGGCGACGCTGACGGTGCAGGATCATATCGTCCATTTCTATCATCTTCATGCGCTGGACTGGGTCAGCCCGGTCGAGGCGCTCGCGGCCGACCCGGTCGCGACGGCGAACCTGCAGGCGACGGTGCTCAATGCGTACCGTCTGCCGCTGCGCGCGCCCGGCACGAGCGTGACGGAGGCGTACGACCATGCGTTCCCAGCCGCGACGCCGCAGTATTTCGCAGAAATCCAGGGCAAGGTCAAGGCCATCGTCGAGAGCGGCCAGCTCGGCATCTTCTCGGCGAACTGGTGGGATCATCCGGACTACAAGCTGCTGCCGCCGGAAGTCCATCTCATGGCGGTCGCGCATTATCTTGAAATGCTCGACAAGCAGCGCGAACTCGTGACGCCGCATGTCATCTTCGGCGGCAAGAACCCGCATCCGCACTATGTCGTCGGCGGCATGCCGTGCTCCATCTCCATGACGGACGGCAACGCGCCGGTGAACTCCGCGCGCCTCGGCATCGTCGACCGCGCCATCAACCTCGGCCGCACGCTCGTCAACAATTACTATATCCCCGACCTCATCGCCATCGGCTCCGCGTACGTCAAGGCGGGCCGTGTCGACGGCGGCGGCCTCGCAGGCACGCGTGTGCTCGCGTATGGCTCGTATCCAATCGAGCCGCCTTCGGGCACGTCGGACGGCGATTTCTTCAACAACCTCCTGATCCGCTGCAACGGCGTCGTCGAGAACTTCAAGGCCGGTGCGGGGAGTGCGAAGTTCACGGAGATTTCCGCCGAGGACATCAACGATCCGAAGTGCTTCACCGAGGGCGTCGTCCATTCGTGGTACGACTACCCCGAGGGCAAGCAGGGCGCCGACCTCCATCCGTGGGACGGCGTCACGGACGCGCACTACACGGGCCCGAAAGAGGGTTCGGCGACGGAGTGGAAAGCGCTGAACGAGCAGGGCAAGTACAGCTGGCTCAAGACGCCGAAATGGCGCGGCAAGGTCTGCGAAGTCGGCCCGCTCGCGCGCTACATCATCATCTACACGAAGGCCGCGCAGGGATTGCTTGGCGAGCCGACGTGGGCAGAAAAGATGATGCTCGACCAGATGGCCGCGGTTTCGAAAGTCCTCAATCTCCCGGCCGAGACCTGGCTCCCGACGATGGTCGGCCGCACGGCGGCACGCGCCCTCGACTGCCAGCTCAATGCAGAAATCAACAAGTTCTTCTTCGACAAGCTCATCGCAAACCTCAAGACGGGCGACACCGAAGTCGTCAACAACGAGCATTGGAATACGGACACCTGGCCGCAGAAAGCCAAGGGCGTCGGCCTCTACGAGGCGCCGCGCGGCGGCCTCGCACACTGGGTCACGATCAAGGACGACAAGGTGGACAACTACCAGTGCGTCGTCCCGACGACGTGGAACGCCTGCCCGCGTGATGACGAAGCCGGTCACGGCGCCTACGAGCTCGCCATGATGGACACGCATGTCGCCATCCCCGACAAGCCGCTCGAAATCGTCAAAGTCGTGCGCTCTTTCGACCCCTGCATGGCATGCGCAACGCACATGTACAATGCCGAGGGCGAGGAAATCAGCGTCGTGACGGCCGACCCGTGCTCCGGCACGCATGTCGAGACGAAGAAGCCGGCCGAGAAGAGGGAGTGATCGCATGGCACAGATTCATCGCATGAAGGAAGTCCAGCGCAAGGAATTCTACCTCTTCAGCCCGTTCCTGCGCATCTTCCACTGGATCATGGTCGTGATGATCCTCATCCTGTTTGGCACAGGCATCATCATCGCGACGCCGCTGCAGTCGATGAACCTCGAGCCGGCATACTCCACGACGTATGTCGACCTCGTGCGCGACATCCACTTCGTCGCAGCGTTCGTCTTCTGCGCATCGTTCGTGCTGCGCATCTACGGCTTCATCATCAACCGCGGCGACCGCCTGTTCCCGCGGTTCTGGAAAGGCTATTTCTACGCGCAGACGCTCGACGTCATCAAGCACTACATGCTCGTCCAGCCGAACCACGCATCGTTCCTCAGAAACCCCTTGGCACGCATGTCGTACCTCATGCTCTACGGCCTCGTCGCCATCGAGATCTGCACGGGATTTGCCATGTACTACATGACGGAGCCCGCGACGTACATCGCGCAGGCGTTCGCCTGGGTCAACATCGTCTGCGGCAACGAGATGGTCACGCACCTCGTCCATCACTACGCAGCCTGGGCGATCATCCTGTTCGCCATCGGCCATCTCTACATGGTCATCCGCTCGGAGTTCATGGAAGGCGAGTCCGAAGTCTCGAGCATGTTCTCGGGCAGCAAGTTCCTCGTCCACTATCCGCAGGACGCGAACGAGGTTGACCCGAGCGCAGAAAAATCGTAATCAAAGGAGAACCCATCTATGTGCAAAGAATGCGGCTGCGGTGAAACGAACGGCAACACGCGCCTCCAGTTCACCGTCGAAGGCTATACTGAAGAACTCGCGAAAGATGTCGAGAAGGCCCTGTTCGGCCTCCCCGGCGTCCTCTTCGTCCACATCCACGCCCACGACGGCGAAACGACCGTCGACTACGCGCCGAAAAAGACGAAGCTCATGGACATCCTCGGAGTGTTCCAGAAGCGCGGGCTCGAAGCGCAGCTGTAATTTGGATTGGAAAGAGGGGCTGTTGCAAAGCAACAGCCCCTCTTGGCATGAAAGGTTTTTATGCACGAAATGTCAATCGCAGAGGGCATCCTCGATATCGCCCTCGACTACGCGAAGCAGAATGACGCCAAGGTCGTCCACGAGGTCGGCCTGATCCTCGGCGAGATGGCGGGCGTCGAGATGGAGTCGCTCGATTTCAGCTGGCGCCTCATCACGAAGGACACGATCGCCGAGGGCGCGAAGCTTACGGTGCGCAAGACGCCGCTTGTCGGGCGCTGCTCGAAGTGCGGCAAGGAATTCCACATCGAACACTACAATTTCTGGTGCCCCGAATGCAAGGACGGCGTCCTCACAACCATTTCGGGACGCGAGCTCCAAGTCGAATATCTGGAGGTGGACTGACCCACATGGAAATCAAGGTCATCAAGAACATCCTGGGCGAGAACGACCGCTTTGCGGCCGAGAACATGGCCCTTTTCAAAGACAAGAACGTCTTCGTCGTCAACTTCATGGGCTCGCCGGGCGCGGGCAAGACGTCCGTGCTCGAGCGCACGATGGAAAAACTCGGCAGCACACTCCGAATGGCCGTCATCGAAGGCGACCTCTTCACGAGCAAGGACGCCGACCGCATTGACAAGTACGGCGTGCCCGTCATCCAGATCAACACGGCGGGCGGCTGCCACCTCGATGCGAACATGGTGCAGAAGACGGCGAAGGACATCGACCTCGATGCGCTTGACCTCCTCGTCATCGAGAACGTCGGCAACCTCGTCTGCCCAGCGGAATTCGCGCTCGGCGAAGACGCCCGCGCCGTCGTGCTCTCCGTCACCGAGGGCGACGACAAGCCGATGAAGTACCCGCTGATGTTCAAGGAAAGCGAGATCGCGCTCATCAACAAGATCGACCTCGCGCCGTACTGCAACTTCGACCGCAAGAGCGCGAAAGAGGATATCGAAATGCTCCATCCGGGCATCGTCGTGCAGGAAGTCTCGTGCACGACAGGCGAAGGCATCGACGCCTGGTGCGACTGGCTCAAGGCGGGCGTCGCGAAGAAGAAAAAATGAATGTCACGCTTTCGTGTGCGCACCCGCGAAATGATGCAACGTACGGATTCTTTTGCCGTACAGGGGACTCCCACCACCGCTTCGCGGTCCCCCTCCCTCAGAGAGGGAGGCTGGAGTTTTAATTCCATGATATTAGGAGAAAAGTGATGGATGATGTTTTGTTTCAATCCGATGTTACCATCTTGGGAATCGGCAACGTGATCCTGCGCGACGAAGGCTTTGGCGTGCGCGTTGCGGAGTATCTTGACGCGCATTATGATTTCCCCGAAAACGTCCAGATTGTCGACGGCGGCACGCTCGGCATCGAGCTCACGCAGTTCGTCACGGGCACGAAGAAGCTGCTCGTCATCGACAGTATCAACGGCCACGCCGCGCCCGGCACGCGCTTCGCCATCCGCGATGACGACGTCCTCGCCCACTTCCAGGACAAGATTTCCGCGCACGAAGTCGGCATCCAGGACGTCCTCGCCCTGCTCGAAGTCACGGGCCACAAAATCCCCACCGTCACCGTCCTCGGCGTCCAGCCCTACAATCTCGAAGCCGGCGTCGAGCTGTCAGAGGAAATGCGGAAGCTCGTGCCAGAAGTCGCAGCAGAAGCGCTCGACGAGCTGAAAACATGGGGCATCGAGATGACGGCGAAAGAGCACGTTGCTCCCGTGGATATTGGCCGTGTAGCAGAGGCCGTTGCTGACCAGCAGCCCATTCGATGAAAACGTAAGTCTTATACTGCAGCCCCCCTCATTGAGGGGGGACGGGCCGCGTGAGCGGCGGGGGGAGTAGTAGGGTGCAGAAGCCGGACGAGCTTGTACGTTGTTGCTAAAGTCTTTAGATAGACTGATAAATTTTGTTTGGCTATAGCACCTTACTACTCCTTCCGTCACGCTTCGCGTGCCAGCTCCCTCAAGGAGGGAGCCTTTTGTAAAAGCTGTGTTCGGCAATCAAAGAAACAACTCCCTGATAGATACAATTTTTACCCTATTGGAGGTCCTATCATCATGTGTCTTGCAGTCCCAGCCAAGATCCTGTCCATCCAGGACGCCCTTGCGAAGGTCGAGCTTTCGGGCGTGACGAAGGATGTTTCGCTCATGCTGCTCCCCGAGGCGAAAGTCGGCGACTACGTGCTCGTGCATGCGGGCTTTGCCATGCAGATCGTTGATGAAAAAGAAGCCGAGGAGACGTATGCGCTGCTCGACGAGATGAACGGCGCGCCGCGCACCGTGGAGGCGCTTTCATGACGGCCGCTTCGCAGGCAGCTGCAGACGGCAAGCTCACGCGAAAGGAAGAGCGCGAGGCCGCGCAGGCGCTCGTTGCCGAAATCCGGCGCCTCGCGGCCGAGATCGGGCGGCCGCTCCGCTATATGGAGGTCTGCGGCACGCACACCGTCTCGATTTTCCGCGCGGGCATCCGCCAGCTGCTGCCCGAAAACGTCGCGCTCGTCAGCGGCCCGGGCTGCCCCGTCTGCGTCACGGCCGACAACTACATGGACAAAGCCATCGCCTATGCCCATCGCGATGACGTCATCCTCGTGACGTTCGGCGACATGCTGAAAGTGCCGGGCTCGCAGTCGAGCCTCGCCGAGGCAAAGGCCGAGGGTGCCGACATCCGCATCGTCTATTCGCCGCTCGACACGCTGGCCATCGCACGCGAAAATCCAGAGAAAAAAGTCATCTTCCTCGCTGTCGGCTTCGAGACGACGGCCCCGACGGCTGCCGCTCTCGTGCTCGCAGCCGAGCAGGCGGGGCTTCAGAACGTCTACCTGCTCTCGGCGCAGAAGCTCGTGCCGCCAGCGCTGCGGGCGCTCCTCAAGGACCCAGAAGTCCGCGTCGACGGCTTCCTGCTGCCGGGCCATGTCTCGGTCGTGACGGGGCTTGACGTCTTCCAGTTCGTCGCGGACGAATTTCATACGCCCGGCGTCGTGACCGGCTTCACGCCCGTCGCGATCCTGCGCTCGCTCGTGCGCCTCCTGCAGCAGACGGCGAAAGGCGAGGCGCGCATCGAGAATGAATACGAAAGCGTCGTGCAGACGGCGGGCAGTCCCGCCGCGCGCCGCACGCTGGCCGAGGTCTACGAGACCGTCGATGCCCCGTGGCGTGGCATCGGCGTCATCCCGCAGTCGGGCCTGCGCATGAAAGAAGCGCACGCCGCTCATGAC
Source organism: uncultured Veillonellaceae bacterium (assembly GCA_900315575.1). Lineage (GTDB taxonomy): Bacteria > Bacillota > Negativicutes > Selenomonadales > Selenomonadaceae > Selenomonas_C. The sequence continues at coordinate 11,208 of OMZR01000003.1, read as the reverse complement.
ATTGAGCGCCTGCTGCCGATGGACGTCCCCGTCGGCAACAACCACCCCGGCTGCCGCTGCGGCGAGGTCCTGCGCGGCATCGTCACCCCGCGCGAATGTCCGCTCTTCGGCAAAGCCTGCATCCCCACCCACGCCATCGGCCCCTGCATGGTCTCCGTCGAAGGCGTCTGCGCCGCGTGGTACAAGTACGGGCAGGGGAGATTTGAGTTTGGAAAGTAACAATCGAGACGGAGCCTGTCTTATACCGCAGCCCCCTCAAAGAGGGAGCCAGCCCTACGTCGTACGTATCATGAGAATATGTGAATAAAAGGGAGGCTGACCATTTGTCAATTACATCCACATCCACATCCACACCCCTCATTACCCTCGCCCACGGCGCGGGCGGCAAAATGAGTGCCGAGCTCATGCATGACGTCATCGGCCCGGCTTTCTCGAATCCTCTGCTCGACGAGCTCCACGACGGCGCGAAGCTTCCGACGTCCGGCCGCCTTGCCTTCACGACGGATTCCTACGTCGTGCGGCCGCTGTTCTTTGCGGGCGGCAACATCGGCAAGCTCGCCGTCTGCGGCACGGTCAACGACCTTGCGATGACGGGCGCCGTGCCGCGCTATCTCTCGTGCGGCCTCATTCTCGAAGAGGGCTTTCCCATCGACGATTTGCAGCGCATCGCCCAAACCATGCACGACATGGCGGCCGAGGCGGGCGTCCAGATCACGGCCGGCGTCGGCGAGCTCATCGATGGCGTCGACATCTCGCCGAAGAACGTCCGTCCGGGCATGAAAGTCCTGCTCTCGGGCTACCTCGGCGACCACGCGGCCGCCATCCTTGCAGGCCGTCACGGCCTCGAGCTGCCGCCAGACATCACGACGGACTGTGCACCGCTCGCGAGCCTCACGCAGGCCGTTCTCCAGGCTGCACCGCATACGGCCGTCCTGCGCGACCCGACGCGCGGCGGCGTCGCGGCCGTGCTCAATGAAATCGCGCAGGCTAGCGGCGTCGGCATCCTGATTGACGAGGACGCCGTCCCCGTGCGCGATGCCGTACGCGGCGTCTGCGACATCCTCGGCTTCGACCCGCTCTACCTCGCGAACGAGGGCAAATGCATCGCTTTTGTGCCCGAGGACGAAGCGGACGCGGCCCTCGCCGCGATGAAGTCCGACCCGCATGGCAAGGACGCCGTCCTGCTCGGCGAGACGACGGACAAAGCCCCCGGCCAGGTCGGCCTTCGCACGACGATCGGCGGCATCCGCATCGTCGACATGCCCGTCGGCAACCTTGTGCCGCGGATTTGTTGAGAGGATGTCGGATAGGCTCTCCCTCTGGGAGAGCTGGCACGCGAAGCGTGACTGAGAGGGTAGTCGGGTGCTGAAGCCTGACAAATATACAAAAGTTGCTAAGACACACGAGATGCCTTAGCAACTTTTTTTATCCCAGCAACGATTTTTCCCCAAGTTCTTCCAACAGCAGATTCGCCTCCGTCACGCTCAGCCCCTTTTCGAGCGCGTGCCAGACAATGCTGTCCCAGGCATCGCGGACATAGAGGCGCGGGCAGCGGGCGTAATAGAGGAGGTGCTGAGCTTCCTTCGGCGTGAGACCGAGCGAGAGTGCGAGTGCCAGCACCTTCTCGCGGGCGGGGTGCGGCTTTTTCCCATCGAAGATATGGTAGGCATACGTGCGGTCGAGTCCCGAGCGCTCGGCGACGAGCGACTTCGTCAGATGTTTTTCCGCGAGCAGCCGCGCGAGCTCTTCGGCGAGCGTACGCTCTGTGAGCTCGTCTGCATTCTCATCAAAGTAGTCGCGCACATCGCGCGCCCCGGAGAGCGCTTCTTCGAGTTCTTCCGTGTCTTTTTTCGGCATGGCGGTTCCCCCTCTTGCCAGATGGTTTTCTTTATCCTATCATAAAGAATGAGAAGGAACAAGAGGGAGGCGGTTGCATGGGCGAGGCAGAGAGCCCCGGAAGAACTCAAGCCTGATGTCCGTCGCGAAGATGTGGGGGAGTGGCACTGAAACCATATTGCGCAGAAGACACTATATATGGTACTATAAAAGAAAGGGATGTTGAGTTTGAGCCAATTTGAAAAATTGTTGCTGCGCATACGGAATAACCCCAAATCGGTCAGGTTTGAGGAAATCAGGAAAGTCTTGACAAAATATGGATATGAATGTACGCAGCCGAACGGAGGAAGCAGTCATTATACGTTTCGAAAGAATGGATTGATTCTGACCGTTCCAAAGCATGGCGCTTACGTGAAGGAGATTTACGTCCGCCAAGTGATTGCGGCACTAGATGCAGAGTGAGGTGTTAAGCGATGAAAAAAGATCTGGATTATTATGCAGGATTGCCTTATCGGGAGGTCATCGAAGTGGATCCAGCTGGCGGGTACGTTGGCTATATTCCAGAATTGCGCGGCTGTATCACGCAAGGAGAGACGAAAGCGGAAATTCTCGAGATGCTCGAAGATGCGAAAAAAGCGTGGATTTCCACAGCGCTGGATGATGGCATGGAGATACCGGAACCGCTTCGCGAGGAAGATTTCAGCGGCAGGTTCAATCTCCGCATCCCGAAGAGTCTGCACAAGCGTCTGGCGATGCAGGCGAAAGCGGAAGGCGTGAGCCTGAATCAGCTTGCCATGTATCTGCTCGCGAGCGGACTGAAGACGGCAGCTTCGTGAAAGTAGAACGATACTTGGCTAGAAAATGAGGCGGTCGCATGGACGAGGCAGAAAGCTATCTCTTCGGGCTGTTCGAGAAAGTCCGCTGCCTGCGCGAGACGGCGCGCGGCGAGGTCTGGCTCGGCGCTGACCGCGCGGGACGGCCCGTCATCTACAAGCGCATCCGCCGCACGGGCCTGCCGCTCGCCGAACTCAAGGCGCTCTCGCATCCGCTCTGGCCGGAAATCTACGCCTTTTTCGAAGACGCAGCGGCGGGCGAGACGCACATCCTCGAAGAATGTGTGCAGGGTGAGCCGCTTTCGCGGCGCATTGAGTTGGAGCACTATCTCACGGAACGCGAGGCGCGGCGCTATCTGCTCGCGCTCGCCGACGGCCTCGCCGTGCTCCATGCGCACCGCATCCTCCATCGCGACATCAAGCCCGAAAACCTCATCGAGCAGCGTGACGGCACGATCCGCCTGATTGATTTTGATGCGGCCCGCCTCATGGGGGCGGAGGGCGAGGAAAAGGCCGCCGACACCGTCTACCTCGGCACGCGCGGTTATGCCCCGCCGGAGCAGTACGGCTATGGCGCGACGGACGCGCGCAGCGACATCTATGCGCTCGGCATGACGATGCAGGAGCTCCTCGGCCCTGACTACCACGGCAGCCTTGCGCGCATCTGCCGCCGCGCGTCCGAAGTCGATCCGAAGCGCCGCTATCAGAACATCTGCGCGCTCGTGCGCGATGTGCGCTATGGCCGCCGCATCCGTTTCGTCAAAGGCATGGCCGCGCTCGCTGCTCTCGCCGTGCTGGCGATTGCCGCCTATCTTTTCTATCTCGCGCAGGCAAAGCCGGAAAAGCTCGAAGAGCTCGAAACGACGCCGGTCGAAGAGCTCGTGCGCCATCCCGAGGAGCTCAAACCGAACACGAGACGCGATGACGTGAAGAAAAAGGAGCAGGAGGCGCAGCCGCCGCCGGGCGGAGCGACGGTCATCCAGACGGGCGGCGAAGAAGCCAGCGGTGCGAAAGCGGCAGAAACGGCGACGGACGACGCGAAGGACAAGGCCGCGGAGCCTGCCGCAGAAGAAGAGAAGCCGCGCGAAGAAATCCGCGTCCACTACTACATGGACGGAACGTGCTTCAATGCTTGGACAGACGCGTATGACTATCCCATCAACAATGCGACCGGCATCGACTACATCCCGCCGAGCACCTGGCAGACCTGGGCGGGCGATGACGATGCGCGCATCTTTCCTGACGGCGCGGCATGGCACATCCGCGTCAATGTCCAGAACACGACGCAGAACACCTATCCCGCGCCCGTCCTCCACATGGAGTACAACGACGGCGCCGAGACGACCGTCCGCGACTACGAAGCGCCCGCCCTCGTGCCGGGCGGCAGCATCGACTTCGACGTCCCGCTCGCGGGCCTGCGCATCGTGAATCCGGGCGAAGAGGGCTATCACGCGCGGACGATGCAGCTCGAAGTGCGCGGCATCGACCACCAGCTTTTTGGCGGGCAGATGCCCATCGACTTCATCCCGAAAGCGCGGCCGAATTTCGGCTGGTAAGGCGACAAAAGATGCTGCATGCAGCTTTGGAAATTCTTGCCAGATGCAGGGGGAAATGCTATAATAGGCTCGTAAAGGACAGAAGAAAGGGAAGTCACGTCATACGAGCTTCACCGAATCAAGAAGACCCCTGCGGCTTGGTAACCCGCAGGGGTCTTCTTGGCGTCATCAGCTGGTAAGGCAGAGAGGACACACCGAGAGATTACTGCCGCCACTGGCGAATCCAGTCATACAAGGCATTTGCGAGCAAGCCCGCAAGGACGCCGATGACCAAAGACAGAAAAAAGGACGTCATATTCTTCACCTCCCTCGCTATTGTGTATGGGTGAGGTAGGCGGCAATTTCAGTATAGCATGAATTTGTGCGAGATGGAATCGGAGTGGCATGTTGTTTCTTGGAAAAATCATTGTCCCCGCAGGACACCGAATCCTGCGGGGATTCTTGTATAATGAGAGGCATAAGGGATGGTAGTTTTTGATGATTGCACCCCGCACTGCCCGAAAGGCGGCTCGCATGCATGGTATGCGACGAGATGACGTCGCGAGCCGTATCGTTTTCTATCGGAGAAATCCCCGCGTGATGGCGGGGATTTCTTCATGAAGACGGCAGGAAAGACATGTGAGCTAAAGTTGATGATGTGAAACGGGGAAATATCTGAAAATATAGGCTTTACGAAACAATTCCAAGGTAGTATAATGAACATGTAGTGAAAATAAATCACTTTTTGAAGACGCAGTCAGGAGGGATGCGGATGCAGCCGGAAGAAATGAATGGGCAAGAGGCGGCGCCGGTCTGGTCGACGGGAAGGCTCGTCATCGGAATCGTCTCGATGGTCTTGTTCGTCCTGATTGGTTTTCAATCCTGTGCGGCAGGACTGAGTCATGCGATGTCAAACAGCGAGGCAACTTCGGGAACGAATGGTGTCATGACCGCGTTCTTCATCCTGGTCGCAGGCATCGTAGCCGTTTGCACGAGGAAATCACGTTCTCAGACCGTCACGATGATTCCAGCGGCGTTTTATTGGCTGGGAGCTGTGCTGACATTGGGGACAGGAGCAACGTATGGCGATCTGCCCGTTTGGGGAGGCATTTCCTTCCTATTCGGCATGGTATATGTTGTTGCCGGTATCAAGACGGGAAAGAAGAAATCCTGATACTGGCAAGCGAGTTTGGGAAAGAAGGGACGGTTATGGGAAAGTTCAAAACAGGATGCCTTGGCGCAATCGGCGTCGTGCTTGCCATCGCCTTGATTGGTAGCTGTGCCGGTGGAGGAAGCAAGGACGAGTCGAAGGCACCAACGTCGTCAAGCGCTTCGAGTTCATCATCTTCGGGAGAGCAGAAGCAGAAAGTCTATGAAGATGCAGAAATCAATGGACTGATCAAAGAAGCGAAGGAAAATGCTGCTTCTGCAAATGCAAATTACAAGAAAAAGAATTTGCGCGTCATTGGCGGCAGGCTGTCGAACATCGATTCTGACATGAAGTACATCACGCTTGAAGGTACGGACAAGAATTACTCCATGATTCATGTCCAGTGCTCCATCAACAGCAAGAATCAGGATGTCAAGGACGCTGTGCTGAAGCTGAAAAAGGGCGAGCCCGTTACCGTTTATGGCACGGTTTCGGAGGTCGGCGACCTTGTCGGGTATCGGATGTCGCTGGACAAGATTGAACCGGCACAATGATATAAGAACATCATATGCAAAAAAATTGTCCCCGCAGGACACCGAATCCTGCGGGGACTGTTGTATACTGGAGACTGGGAATGTCACGAGCTCTGCTGCTGCGGCGGCTGCTTCTGCTCGCGCGCGTAGACGGCGTCGAGCGTGATGTCGACGATGCTGCGGCCGGTGTCGCTGAGGCCGAGGTGTTTGCGGAACTGGCCTTCGACGTGTGAATCTTCACGCGTGGCCGTCGCGCCTTCTGCGTCGCGGCCGAGCAGGTAGTCCGCGCTCACGCCGAAGAGGTCCATGAGCTCGCGGAGCTTCCGCGACGGCGTGATGACGCCGCTCTCGTACTTGTTGTAAGCCGTGCGCGTGATGCCGAGCACATCAGCGACTTGCTGCTGGGACATTTTCTTTTCCTTGCGGAGCATGCGCAGCCGCAGGGCAGTCACATTCATGGACGTCACCTCGCATTCTCGAAATATCTGATATGCTACATTATATGGATGATTTCTTGCGGGATGAAGTCGTGAAATGCAATCACTTTTTTGGAGATTGTGCAAGTGCTTGACAAAATTATTCTTTTACGTGTTTGCGGATGCAGAGATGAGATGCTGTAAAAATAAAGTGAATAAAAATCACTCATTGTAAAGAAAGCCGTTTCTCCAGAACGTCGGAATCCTGGAGAGACGGCTTTCTTTGCGTGTGCCTCAGGAGCACATCTTTACGATCACGTGCTTCTTGCAGAAGGCGATGCCGTAACACCAGATGGGGCTCGCGCCTTGTGCTTCGAGCTCGGCTGTGTAGTCTTTTTCTGCAATCTGCTGGCAGGCAGCGTCAACGGCGGGAGCCAGCTCTTCTTCTGTTTTGACGGCTTTGAATTCCATGACGATGCCGGGGAATTTCGCCTGTTTCGGGAAGAAGGCGAGGTCGAAGCGTCCGTAGCCGCTCTCGCGGTTGGAGCGGATGCGGTAGCGTTTTTCGAGCCAGACGGTCAGGCCGAGCATGAGTCCGTGATAGAAGTGCTCGGGATGTGCGGCGTCGTGGATGCCGCACATGCTGCGGACGATGTCCTGCAGGCATTCTTCGAACATGTCCGTATCGCCCTCGATCATGGCGTTCAGCATGTAGTCGAGTGTCGTGCGGCCGACGGAGTATGTCAGGTATTTGAGGATTTCGCGGCGGAAGACACTGCGGATTTCGCGATTCGGCAGTGCAACGGTGTAGAGCTCGTCATCTTCGTCTTCGTCGTACTCGCTGCCTGTGCATTTGAGGTAGCCGGTGTAGAGGAGCAGCGTGTAGAGGTTGTCGATGTGCTCTTCGACGTCTTTGTAGATGAAAGCCTCGTCGACGCGCACGCGGATGGAGCCGCCCCTGGCGAGTTCATAGAGCTCCTTTTCGCGCTTCTGGTCGACATCGCGCAGCATCGTCTGGAGGATGCTGTTGCCGGACGTCCGCATCCAGTAGGGGCGTGCCTTGCAGTGTTCTATGAAGTAGTTGTTGACCGACCACGGGTTGTAGATTTCTGTGCCTTGGAAATCATAGCCGTCATACCACGAGGCGAGCTCTTCGAGCTTGTCATCATGGCCGAGGTCGTGCGCCATTTTTGCAACTTCGGCTTTCGTGTAGCCGCAGGCCGAGGCGTAGCCGCCGGAAAGGGCGGAGGAGACGCGCAGGTTGTTGAGCCCGCTGAAGATGCTTTCTTTCGCGATGCGCAGTACGCCCGTGAGGATGGCGAAGTCGAGCGAGGGATTCGATTTCAGTGCCGAGGAATAGAGACTGCGAAAGAAGCCGATGGCTTCGTCGTAATAGCCGTGCGACCATGCACATTGGAGCGGCGCGTCGTATTCGTCGATGAACAGGACGGCTTTCTTTTCGTGGTGAGCTTCGAGAAGCTGGCACAGGAGGAGAAAACCGTTTTTCATCGTTTCAAGTGTTGCCTTGCCGGAAGAGATGCTTTCAAATGCAGTCCGCACGTTATCGTCCATTTTATCTTGCGCAAGATATTTGAAGGGACTGTACAGTCGGGCAAGCTCCCATGCGATGTTTTTCTGCATGCCTTCCCAGGTATCCCACTCGATGTTTTTCATCGTCAGAAAGATGACGGGCCGCTGCCCCTGCTCGGCCATGGATTCCTCATCTTGAGCGACGGCCAGTCCCTCGAAGAGTTTGCGGTTTTCTTCAGCGTCTTTGAGGTCGAGAAAGCGCTGCATCATCGACAGCAGGAGCGTCTTGCCGAAGCGCCGCGGGCGCGTCAGGAGCGTCACGGCCGCATGGTCTCGGAGGAATTCTTGGATGAAGGGCGTCTTGTCTACGAAATAATAGCCGTTTTCGCGAAGCTGGTCAAAGAATTCCATTCCGATCGGAATTTTCCACTGCATCAAGGTCACGTCCTTTCATACGCATCATCACTCTCAGTATACCATGAGTTCATGCCTTTTGGGGAGGATTTCATGGCACCGTTATCGTGAGCGCTTCGGCGTGGCGGATGGGGATGCGGCCAGGGGCGTTGCCGCCCAAGATGGTTTTTGCGATGGCGGCGGCTTCGCGGCCGCTTTTTTCGTAGTCGATGCCAAGCGCCGCAAAGACGGGGCCGCGGAGCATTTCGGGGGAGGCGGCGATGGTGGGCGTCGGCGTGTCGCTTTCGAGTGCGGCCGTTGCGAGCTCTTCGATGTGGGCGGCGATGAGGTGGTCGGTGGGCGCGAAGAAGGCGTCGACGCGATGAGCGAACCAGCGGGCGGAAGGCGCGATGTCGTCCGCGTGAAAAATCGGGAGGACTTCGACGCGCAGACCAGCCGCCGTCGCGGCGCGCTCGAAGGACTGCACTTCGATGGCGGAAGACAGCTCGCGCGGGTCGTAGAGGATGCCGATGGTGTAGGCGCTCGGCAGGAGGTCGCGCAGGAGCGCGACGGCGGCCGCCGCGTCGTAGCGGTCGCTCGTGCCGGTGACGTTCGTGCCGGGGGCGTCCTCGCTTTTCACGAGGCGGGCGGCGGCGTAGTCGGTGACGGCGGCGCCGACGATGGGGATTTTCGTCGTCTGGCGCGCGGCGGCCTGCGCGGCGGGCGTGCCGATGGCGAAGATGAGGTCAGGCTGGCTCGCGACGATGCTTTGCGCGAGCGTCGCGAGGCGGGCAGGATCGCCGTCGGCGTTGCGGCGGTCGATCGTGATGTTTTCTCCCTCAGCATATCCCGCGTCCGCAAGTCCTGTCTCGATGCCGCGCTGCGCCGCCAGGAGCGAGTCGTGCGAGGCGGTCGAGAGGATGGCGATGCGAAGCTGGTGGTGCGGCGCACTGCGATGCACCGCAAAGAATGCGAACGCGCCGATGACGGCGAGCGTGACGAGCACGGCGACGAGGTGGAAGCGAGAGATGCGCATGAAGAATCTCCTTGTCAGGTGGGGCGGAAACTGGTATAATCGTTTTTGAAAGATAGGGAAATTGGCGTGGACTCTGTAGGTTCACCGAATCAAAAAGACCCCCTGCGGCTTGGTAAACCGCGCGGGGTCTTTTTGTGTCATCAGTTGGTAAGACTGAGAGGACACGCACGGAGGTTAATGCCGCCAATCACGGAGCCAGTCATAGAGCGCATTTGCAAGCAGGCCTGCGATGACACCGATGACTAAAGATAGGAAAATTGACTCCATAGGATTTCACCTCCCTCTTCTCATTTTGTTGGAGTTGAGGTAGGCGGCGATTTCAGTATAGCATGGATTTTGACGTGATGGAATCCTTTCCTTCCAATATCTGTCAAACGATGGTATAATTCAAGGGAATGTTTGACGGAAAAATAGGAGGAGTTTCCCTTGCTTTGTTCAAAAGGCTATGAAGATATCGAGGAAAAGGTCTTGAATGGCGAGCGGCTGACGCGGGAGGACGGCGTGCGGCTGTTTCATTGCCATGACCTCGCGTGGCTCGGCGCGATGGCAGACATCGTGCGGCGGCGCAAGAACGGGGACTATGTCTACTACAATGTGAACTGCCATGTGAATCTGACGAACATCTGCACGAGCCGCTGCAAGTTCTGTGCGTTCGGCCGCGATGCCGACGACCTCGGCGCCTACGAGATGACGAAGGAGCAGGCGCTCGATCTCGTGCGCGATGCCATGCGCGATCCGGATCTCGCGGGGCTGCACATCGTCTCGGGCTTGCACCCCGAGTGGACGTTCGAGCAGTATCTGGGCCTCGTGCGCGCGTTGCACGAGGCATATCCCGAGCTCTACATCAAAGGCTTCACGGGTGTCGAGATCACGCACTTCGCGCAGATTTCGGGTCTTTCCGTGTGCGAGGTGCTGACGCGGCTGCGCGACGAAGCGGGGCTCCAGGCCATCGCGGGCGGCGGTGCGGAAATCCTCTCCGACCGCGTGCGCGGCCTGCTCTGCCCGAAGAAGGCGACGGCCGACGAATGGCTCGATGTTGCGCGGACGGCGCATGAGCTCGGCATCCAGTCGAATGCCTCGATGCTCTACGGCCATATCGAGACGCTCGAAGAGCGCGTCGACCATCTGATGAAGCTGCGCGCGCTGCAGGACGAGACGCACGGCTTCCTGACGTTCATCTGCTTCCCGTTCCTGCCCGCGAACACGGAACTCGGCAAGAAGGTGCGGCAGACGAGCGTCTGGGACGACCTCAGGACGATGGCGATTTCGCGCCTGATGCTCGACAATTTCCCGCACATCAAAGCGTACTGGGTCATGCTGACCGTCCCCGTCGCACAGGTCGCACTCGGCTTCGGCGCGGATGACATCGATGGCACGGTGCACAAGGAGACCATCCCGACGCCGGCGCCAAGAGCCCGCGGGCGCTCTCGGAGGACAAGATCGTCTCCATCATCCGCGAGGCCGGCCGGATCCCCGCGGCATGCGACTGCAACTACAAAATCCTGCATACGTTCGGGACGATCGATCTGAAGAAAGAGGCGGCGGAAACAGGGAGCCATCTCGAAAATATGCCGAAAATCCCTTACTGAACAGCCTCCCTCTAGAGGGAGGGGGACCGCGAAGCGGTGGAAGGAGTAGTAGGATGCTGAAGACTGACAAGGATGCAAGCGCTGCTAAAGTCTTTAGCAACATTTCGCATGCTTGCTTGTCTCCAGTTCCCAACTACTCCCCCAGTCAGCTTCGCTGACAGCCCCCTCTAGATGGGGCCTGGCATGGGGCGATACGTTCCGCAATTTATAGAAAGTCATAGGTGAAAAGCAACGGATAATCAGCAACAAATCGCAGCTGCGCGCAAAAAGGCCGCCGAAGGCGGCCGCCTTTCCATTGACGACGCGCTGGCGCTTTATGAGGACAACGACCTCCTGTTCCTCGCCGACTGTGCGCGG
>OMZR01000025.1 GCA_900315575.1 uncultured Veillonellaceae bacterium | reverse complement strand
GTGCGTAACCAACTCGAAATGGATGAGCGCATGTCGGCCTTGATGCATAAGTACGACAAGGCTGACTGAAAAATTTACACAAAACTATTGACAATCCCTGATTCTTCGCAAAATCGGGGCAGCGTTGCTGAGTTATTGCGGAAATCTTTGTAAGGGATTGGAGCTTGTACATCTTTACTGGCGGAGTCCGGCACAGATTCGTTCCAAGTTTGCTGTTGGTTGGCCGAATATTGCAGGAAAATATGGCATAGATACACAATCAGGAGGGGGATATCGGGAACTGTTTTCGCGTATTCGTCATGGCGAGAGACTGCGAAAGGAGGAGGGAACCGACAATTGGGAACCGTGTTCTCTGTGCGATGGCTTGTCTCTGCCAGACCTCCGGTACAGTGCGGATACAATGCCCGATGTGCTTGCAAATGTCATGGCAGCAAGTGAGGCACTGGCTGAAGAACTGGCTGAAACACGGGCTCTTGCTTCGCATCTGCTTGTGACAACAATTGTTCCGTATCTTGAAGGGGAGCAACTATATTGTGAAGACAAAAAGTTCCGCAGGACTCTTTCCTCGGCGACCGCAGAAGATTATCCATGGCGGGAAATCATCGTTCCTGTCATTGCTAGTTCAGTACCAGAGCTAATTCAGAAAGAAGTTGCTGAGGCAGGTGGCCGCCTGGTGGCGGGCAGGACTGAGTTCTTGGAAGCAGTTCGCGGGAAATACGTTGAATGGCTGCTGCCGGGAGAGACTGTCTATCCTGAAAAACTGCGTCGCATGGTGACGTTTGCAGAATTACAGGATGAGGCGTATTCCCTCGTGCTTTCTGGTTCAAGGGAAAATCCTTCCACGAAGTGGCCTTATGTAAATCTTAGAGCATCTGCAAGCGCGAATATGCAGCCAATGTCCTTTGCATCGCTGTGGCATTATCTGCTTCTCACAGGTGCTGTTCCTTCGCATGGTTTTGCAGGACTCCTCATGCGACGAGAAGCAGTATCGTCATCTTCTGGACTACTTCAGGGATTTGCAGATGGCAGGTTTCATCTGCTTTCGATGTGGCGTGAATTGTTGTTGTCTGGCACGCCGGAACAACAGCGTATCGGAATTTTGCATGATGCTTTTGTTGGCCTGGCAGAAAAGCCTCGGCTCGAAGAGGTGGCGGCACATCAGCTCGACTGGCATGCGCTCTGCCTCAAGGATCGTGCGCTCCTGAGCGAGGAGGAACAGAAAGACATCCTCGACCGCCAGCGCCGGATCGGCATTTACCTGCTCGAGCATGCCATTGCCGATGGCCTCGATCTGCAGTCTGGCATCTGGCCGGCTTATCAGCAGATGCTCACAGCGCTCTGATGGATTTCTGCTTGCACTTTGTATGCAAAGAGTGTAAAATTGTAAATCAGCAACACACAAGATTTTTCATGATGTGAGGAGAGTTGTCTTTATGCGAAGCGATATTGTCAAGAAAGGCGCGACGCGGTGCGCGCATCGTTCTTTGTTTCATGCCAATGGCTATGGCGAGGAGGACCTCAAAAAGCCGCTCGTTGGCATCTGCAATTCGTTCAACGAGATCATCCCTGGCCATATCCATCTGCGCGAGATCGCCGAGGCGGCGAAGCTCGGCGTTGCGGCGGCGGGCGGCACGCCCATCGAGTTCCCAGCCATCGGCGTCTGCGATGGCATCGCGATGGGCCACACGGGCATGAAGTATTCGCTCGCGAGCCGCGAGCTCATCGCGGACTCCATCGAGGCCGTCACGATGGCTTCGGGCTTTGACGCGCTCGTGCTGATCCCGAACTGCGACAAGGTCGTGCCGGGCATGCTGATGGCGGCGGCGCGGCTGAACATCCCGGCCGTCGTCGTTTCTGGCGGCCCGATGCTGCCGGGACGTTTTCATGGCCGCGATGTCAGCGTGAGCCAGGCGTTCGAGGCCGCTGGCAAGTATGCAGCGGGCGATATGACGGATGACGAGATGCGCGAGCTCGAGGCGAAATGCTGCCCGGGCTGCGGTTCGTGCGCCGGCCTCTTCACGGCGAACACGATGAATTCCCTGACGGAAGTCCTCGGCATGGGCCTGCCGGGCAACGGCACGATTCCGGCCGCCTATACGGGTGCACGCCGCCTGCTCGCAAAACGCGCGGGCGCGGTCGTCATGGACTTGCTGAAAAAAGACATCAAGCCGCGCGACATTCTGACGCGCGAGGCATTCGAGAATGCCATCACGGTCGATATGGGCATCGGCGGCTCGTCGAACACGGTGCTGCATCTGACGGCCATCGCGCATGAGGCTGGCATCGATCTGCCGGCACCGCTCTTCGACGAGATTTCGCGCAAGACGCCGTACATCACGAAGCTCAGCCCGTCGGGCAAGCACCACATGGTGGATCTCGACGAGGCGGGCGGCATCCCGGCCGTCATGCACGAGCTTGCGACAAAAGGGCTCATCCACGAGGATGCGCTGACGGTTACGGGCACGGTTGGCGACCGCATCAAGAATGCCGAGGTGCTGAACCGCGACGTCATCCACAGCTGTGATGCACCATATCGCAAGGAGGGCGGCATCGCCATCCTCAAGGGCAACCTCGCGCCGGACTACGCCGTCGTCAAGGCGTCGGCCGTCGCCGAGGACATGCTGACGTACACGGGCAAGGCGAAGTGCTACAACTCCGAGACGGAGGCCTGCGATGCCATCATGGCGGGCGACATCCATGACGGCGACGTCGTCGTCATCCGCTACGAAGGCCCGAAGGGCGGTCCGGGCATGCAGGAGATGCTGAACCCGACGGCTGTCATCACGGGGCGCGGCCTCAAGGTCGGCCTGATCACGGACGGCCGTTTTAGCGGCGCGAGCCAGGGTGCCTGCGTCGGCCACATCTCGCCAGAGGCGATGGAGGGCGGCCCGATTGCTCTGATCGAGAATGGCGACGAAATCACGATCGACATCCCGAACCGCAGTCTCGAACTGCATGTGTCAGATGACGAGCTCGCAAAGCGCAAAGCGAACTGGAAGCAGCCTGAGCCGAAGATCAAGACGGGCTATCTTTCCCGCTATGCGAAGCTCACGACGTCCGCAAGCACGGGCGCAGTGCTCAAGGCATAAAGAAACAGATGAAATACGACGGCAGTCGCGAGGATTTTCTCGCGGCTGTCTTTGTTTTCGAGAGAAATCCTCGTAGGCCTTGTGAATGGCGGGATTCCAATGTATAATAAGGCAAGGTCGGGCCTTGCTCCGGCCGGAACTCAAGATAGGAGGACATCGGGAATGATTGGTGATACGTTGCGCGAGGCGCGCGAACGTCAGAATCTGTCGATCAAGGATATTGAAAAGGGAACGAGCATCCGTGCTCTCTATATAGAAGCCATTGAGAAAGGCGAGTTCGACAAGTTGCCAGGGAATGCCTATACGAAGGGATTCATCCGCAACTATGCGAACTTCCTGAAGCTCGATGCAGATGCCTGCGTGCGTCAGTATAATGAAGAAAACAACCCCGAAGAGGTCGCGGCAAAAGAAGCGGCCAAGCGGGCGGAAGAAGCTGCCGAGGCGCAGCAGCAGGCGGCGTATGAAAGGCGTGAAGCGGAAAAATCGCGCAGCCATTCAGGGGGGCTTTTTGGAAGCTCGCATCGTTCGGAACGCACAAAGCCCGAACGTGCAGCAGCACCGCGGCAGGAGGCACCGCGTGTCTCGATGAGTGATTTCGAGTCGCGTGTCGAGAGTTCGCACCACCGTCAGACGCTCATTATGGGCATCATCGCCGTGCTCGTCATCGCAGTGGGCGCATATTTCTTGTTCGGCTCGGACGATGAGACGGCGTCGAAGCAGCCGCAGACGAAAGTGACGACGCAGGCGAAGAAAACGACGCCGGAGCCTGCGCAGCAGCAACAGGCCGCCGCAAAGCCGGCCGAGGAAAAGAAGCAGTACACGGATGTCCAGGTTTCGGCGAAGTTCACGGAGCGTTGCTGGGTCTCGGTGAAGGCTGACGGCAAGACGGTCTTCGAGGGTACGATTGACGAAGGCACGTCGAAGGACTGGAAGGCAGAGAAGGAGCTCAAGATCACGGCGGGCAACGCTGCTGCTGTCACGCTGACGTATAATGGCGAAGACAAGGGCGTGCTCGGCGGCGAGGGCGAAGTCGTCGAGAAGACGTATGCACTTGACGGACAGAGCGATGGAGCAGAGAACGCAAAATCGGCGAAGTCTTCGAAGTCCGACAAGAAATAAAGGATGGAAACGCAGAAAAAACACCGCTGGAACTGGAGTGACCGCACGAAGTTCCTGCCGATTTCGCGCGAGGACTGCACGGCACGCGGCTGGGACGAACTCGATTTTGTCTTTGTCTCGGGCGATGCCTATGTGGATCATCCGAGCTTCGGCCCGGCAATCCTCTGCCGCCTGCTCGAAGCGCATGGCTACCGCGTCGGCATCATCCCGCAGCCGGACTGGCATTCGACACGGGATTTCAATCGCCTCGGCAAACCACGTCTCGCATTTCTCGTCTCGGCGGGCAACATGGATTCGCTGCTGAACAAGTTCACGGCGGCAAAGAAGCAACGTCATCAGGATTCTTACTCGCCAGGCGGCGAGGGCGGCCATCGGCCGGAACGCGCGACCATCGTCTACGCGAACCGCCTGCGCGAACTCTATCCCGATGTGCCGATCATCGTCGGCGGTATCGAGGCGAGCCTGCGGCGTTTTGCGCACTATGACTACTGGTCGGACGAGATTCGCCGGTCGCTGCTCGTCGACAGTATGGCCGACCTGCTCGTCTATGGCATGGGCGAAAAAGCGCTGCTCGAGATTGCGGCGAACCTGCATCAGGGCGTGCCGGTCGAAGCCATCCAGGATGTCGCGGGAACGTGCTTCCGCGTGCCGTCGTTCGATTACATCTACGATTATGGGAAGCTGCCGTCGTTTGATGACGTGCGGCAGAGCAAGCATGCCTTTGCAGCTGCTTTCAAAGAAGAGTATCTCGAACAGGATCCGATTCGTGGCAAGCGGCTCGCGCAGCAGAATGGCGAATGGTGTGTCGTGCAGAACCCGCCTGCCATGCCGCTGACGGAAGCCGAGATGGATGAAATCTACGATCTGCCGTACATGCGGACGTATCATCCCGTCTATGAGAAGATGGGCGGCGTGCCGGCGATCAAAGAGGTGCAGTTCAGCCTCGTCTCGCAGCGCGGCTGCTTCGGCGGCTGCAATTTCTGCGCGATCATCTCGCATGAGGGACGCATCATCCAGCGAAGGAGCCATGCATCGCTTCTGCGCGAGGCAAAGATTCTGACGCAGCTGCCGGGCTTCAAGGGCTATATCCACGATGTCGGCGGCCCGACAGCGAATTTCCGCCGTCCGTCGTGCGATGGCCAGCTCGAGCGCGGCACCTGCCGCGGCAAGCCGTGCCTTTCGCCAGAGCCGTGTAAGAATCTTGTGGCCGACCACAGTGATTACCTGAAGCTCCTGCGCGAGCTCCGCGCCGTGCCGGGCGTCAAGAAGGTCTTCGTGCGTTCGGGCATCCGCTTCGACTACCTGTTGCTAGCAGATGATGATTTCCTCGAAGAGCTCTGCAAGTACCATGTCAGCGGCCAGCTGAAGATCGCGCCTGAGCATATCTCGGATCGCGTGACGCGCTTGATGGGCAAGTCGAACCGCAAGGTCTATCTGGACTTCGTGCGGCGCTTCACGCGCATGAACAAGCGCCTTGGTAAGAAGCAGTATCTTGTGCCGTACTTCATGTCGAGCCATCCGGGCTCGGAACTGTCGGATGCCATCGAGCTTGCGGAATTCCTGCATGAGATGGGCTATCATCCCGAGCAGGTGCAGGATTTCATCCCGACGCCGGGCACGCTCTCGACGTGCATGTGGTACACGGGCGAGAATCCGCTGACAGGTGAAAAGGTCTGGTCGGCGAAGCGCCCGGAGGAAAAGCGCATGCAGCGCGCACTCATGCAGTATTGGATGCCGCGCAACCACGCCATCGTGCGAAAGGCCCTGCGCCTCGCGCATCGCGAAGACCTGATCGGGTATGGGGAAAAATGTCTTGTACGACCTGAATCTGATCGGCATGAAAAACATGGACGCTATAGAAAGCCCCCCTCTCAGAGGGGGGGACGGGCCCGAAGGGCGGGGGGAGTGTCGGAGGTAGGACACATCAACTTGCACGATTGCCGTCTGCGAAGGCAGAAGGAATCTCCCATAAATTTTTTCAAAAGGAAGGTGTGAGCGCATGCGTTGCCCATACTGTGGCCAGGCAGACAGCCGCGTGATTGATTCGCGTGCTGCCGACGAGGGGACGACCATCCGGCGGCGGCGGGAATGCTCGGGCTGCGGACGTCGTTTCACGACGTACGAAGTCGTGGAGAAAGTGCCACTGATGGTCATCAAGAACGATGGCCGCCGTGAGCCGTTCAACTCCGAGAAGCTCCTGAACGGCCTGATCCGCTCGTGCGAGAAACGCGACATCCCGATGGAGAAAATCGTGAACCTCTCGCATGAAATCGAGCGCGACGTGCGCAACACGATGGAGCGCGAAATCCCGTCGAAGAAGATCGGTGAGTTCGTCATGGACCGCCTCAAGGATTTTGACGAAGTCGCCTACATCCGCTTCGCCTCGGTCTATCGCAAGTTCGCCGACATCAGCAGCTTCATCACGGAGCTCGACGAGCTTCGCGCTTCGAAAAAGCATATCAAATAAGCCTGCCAGCCGGTGGGCTTTTTATCCATTTTTGTCCATTGGAGGTTATGGGGGTCAGAAATTTTTGGACTGGGAACTCAAGAAAGAACTGAAAGACCAGCTTGCCCGCGAAGAAGGGTACTACCGCTATGCGGCGGGCACGCGCGAACGCTTCGCGCTCGTCTACCCGAATTCGTATTTTGTCGGCATGTCGAACCTCGGCCTGCACATCATCTATGACCTCCTGAACCGCCGCGCGGGTACGGCCTGCGAGCGCTTCTTCCTGCCGGAGAAAAAGAAGATCGCGCGGTACGAAAACACGAAGACGCCGCTCATGAGCCTAGAGAACCAGACGCCGCTCGCGGATTTCCCTATCATCGGTTTCGCGGTCTCGTTCGAGATGGACTACTTCAACGTCATCAAGATTCTCGAGCTCGGCCATGTAAAGGTGCGCGCGGCCGAGCGCGGCGAACGCGACCCGCTCGTCATCGCGGGCGGGCCCTGCGCGACGTTCAATCCCGAACCGCTGTCGGCTGTCATTGATGCCTTCATCATTGGCGAGGGCGAGGTCATCATGCCGGCGCTCATGGATGCCTATGACGAGGCGAAAGCCGAAGGCGCCACGCGCGAAGAGATTCTGCGGCGGCTGGCGCAGGTGCCGGGCGTCTATGTGCCCGCGCTCTATGAGCATCGCTACACGGAGGACGGCCGCATCGCAGACATCGTGCCGCTCGTTGGTGCGCCCGAGAAGGTTTCGCGCCAATGGGTGAAGGACCTTGACGAATGGCCCGCACATACGGTCGTCGTCACGGAGGACACGGAGTTCAACCTCTACCTCATCGAGACGGCGCGCGGCTGCGGCCGCCACTGCCGCTTCTGCATGGCGGGGTATTGCTTCCGCGTGCCGCGCAACCGCAGCCTCGATGTCATCAACGAGGAAGTGCGGGCAGCGCTCCAGTACAAGAAGCGCATCGGCCTCATGGGCGCGGCCATCTCGGACTATCCCGAAATCGACGCACTCTGCAAGGACATTCTCGGCGAAGGGCTTTCGATGTCGGTCGCGTCTTTCCGCGCCGATTCCGTGACGCAGGAGCTCGTGGAGTCGCTCGCAAAGAGCGGTCTGCAGACGCTGACGATGGCGCCCGAGGCGGGAAGCCCCAAGATGCGCGCCGTCATCAACAAAGGCATCGAGGAAGAGCATCTCTTCCACTCGATGGATCTCGGCATCGCAGCAGGAATCCCGAATTACCGCCTTTATCTCATGATCGGCCTGCCGTTCGAGGAAGAAGAGGACATCGACGCGATCATTGACCTCGCGAACCGGCTCAAGGACTACATGGAAGCGCATGGCGCAAAAGGCCGCTTGACGCTTTCCATCAATCCATTTATCCCGAAGCCGTTCACGCCGTTCCAGTGGAAGCCGATGTGCGACAAGAAGACGGTCGAGCAACGCCTCAAGCGCATCGAACAGTCGCTGCGCCGCCGCAAGCATATCCACATCATCGCCGAGAGCCCGCGCGAATCGTATGTGCAGGGTGTGCTCTCGCGCGGTGACCGCCGCGTCGCTGACGTGCTCGTGCGCGCCTGCGAGCTCGGCGGCGCGAAGGCGTTCAAGCGCGCGATGAAGGAGGCGGGGCTCGATCCCTTGTTCTATCTTTCGCGCGAGCGCACGGAGGACGAAATCTTTCCATGGGAACGGCTCGACATGGGCTTCCGGAAAGCGTATCTCTATCAGGAGCTCGAAAAAGCGGCATCGCTTGAACGCACGATTCCGTGCTTTGCAGGCTGCCACCGCTGCGGCGTCTGCTGAATTTATTTGCAAAAAACAGAAAGGGGAAGGTCTTTATGGCATACTTTCTGAAACATATCCATGAGAACATCTGGCATGGCAAGTTTTCGATTTTTCCCGAAGATGTGGCCGTTCATGCCATTTCGACGCGCCTCGGCGGCGTGAGCCGGCCGCCGTATGACAGCCTCGACCTCGCGCTGCATGTCGGTGACGATGCCAAGGACGTCTGCGAGAACCGCCGCCGCTTTGCCGCGAGCTTCGGCCTCGATGCTGCGCGCATCGTGACGCCCGAACAGGTGCATGGCGACGTCGTTGCGCGCGTCACGGAGGACGATGCCGGACGCGGCGCGACGGATTATGCGGACTGCATCCATGCGACGGATGCGCTGATCACGGACACGCCGAACCTGCCGCTCCTGCTCTGCTTTGCAGACTGCACGCCGATCCTGTTCCTCGATCCCGAGCATCATGCGGCGGGCATCGCACATGGCGGCTGGAAAGGCACGGTGGCAAGCATTGCGGAAAAGACGCTCCATCGCATGGGTGAGGAATTCGGCACGCAGCCGAAGGGCGTGCTCGTCGGCATCGGGCCGGCCATCGGGCCATGCTGCTATGAAGTCGGCACCGAGGTCGCCGACAAGTTCCGCGCGGCGTTCCCGTATGCAGATGAAAAACTTCTGAAGGAGCAGGACGGCCACATCCACCTGAACCTCTGGGAAGCGAACCGCCAGCAGATGCTGTGCGCGGGCGTGCCGGAGGAAAACATCCAGGTGGCGGGTGAATGCACCTGCTGCCGCCACAAGTGGTATTATTCGTACCGCGCCGATGGCGGCAGGACGGGCCGCATCGCGGCTATGATTGCGCTGAAGCCCGAAGCGTGAGCACGATTTTGACAGCAACATCATCATGAGGATTTTTGCGGGGAGGCAGCATCGATGATAGCGGAAAAATTGCAGGAAGTCGAAGAGAAGATTGCGGCGGCGAAAGCGCGCCGTGCGCCGGAGCTCACGGATGACGTGACGCTCGTCGCCGTGACGAAGAATCATGACGTCTCGGCTATGCAGGAGGCGCTCGCGGCCGGCGTCACGAACGTCGGCGAGAACCGCGTGCAGGAGGCGCAGGGCAAGTACGAAGTCGTCGGCCCTGATGCCGCGACGTGGCACCTGATCGGCCACTTGCAGACGAACAAGGCGAAGCAGGCCGTCAAGATTTTCGACATCATCGAATCCGTCGATTCGACGCACCTCGCCAAGGCGCTCGACAAAGAAGCGGGCAAGATCGGCAAGGTGCAGGACGTCCTCGTGCAGGTGAACCTCGCGAAGGAGCCGCAGAAGAGCGGCGTCTTTGAAGAGGACCTGCCGGAGCTCCTGAAGCTCTGCGACGAACTGCCGCATCTTCATCTCTGCGGCCTCATGATGATCGCGCCTGACTACGAGGATCGCGAGCGCTGCCGCCCACTGTTCCGCCGGATGCATGAAATTTTCATGGAAGCAAAGGAAATGCCCTTTGCGGCGTCGAATATAAAATATTTATCGATGGGGATGTCGCATGATTACGAGATGGCCATCGAAGAAGGGGCGAATATCGTGCGTGTAGGTACGGCGATTTTCGGCCCGCGCCAATATGGAAAAACTCCCCACTGAAGGAAGTGACGGATTATGAAGATCATCGACAAGTTCTGCGGGAAGATCGGCCTGATCGACAGCGAGGAAGAGAAACGCCTGCAAGACGAGATCGACGAAGAAGAACAAAAAGAGCAGGAACAGCAGGAAGAAGAGGAAGAGGAGGAAGAACCATCCGTGCCAAAGTTTGAACGTCCGAGTCGCTCGGAACCATCGGCGCGCAACGTCGTTGACTTTTCGAGCGCTCAGTCCGCGCGGGAAAGTGCGCAGGGCAACATCAAGCTGCGCGTCATCGTCATCGAGCCGAAATCGTTTGACGACGCCCAGCAGGTCGCGAACTGCCTGCGCGAGAAGAAGCCCGTCGTCATCAATTTCGAGAATACGGACGCCGATGCCGCGAAGCGCATCATCGACTTTATCAGCGGCACGACGTATGCGCTGAATGGCGAGATCAAGAAGGTCGGCCGCAATGTCTTCCTCTGTGCGCCGTCGAACGTCAACGTGACGTATACGGAAGAAGAGAAGAAAGTCTCGGCCGAGATGCCGTGGCTCAAGAAGTAAGGGGAATCGGCAGTTTATGGGAGAACAACGTGAAAAACTCCTGCGCTACTATCGCGGCACGGAGGGAGCCGAGGAGGCCGAACACCTCGTCGACCTCGCCGAGCAGGCGGAAAAGAGCCAGAAGTTCCGTCTGACGGACTTCCTTGACCCGTTCGGGCAGGAAATCGCCGAGACGATAGCGGCGAACTATCCGTCGCTCGTCATCGATTTCGACGGCGGCTACCAGGGTGCCGAGCGTTGCCGCGCGATGTTCCGCGACCGCGATTTCGGCGGCTCGCCTGCCTATGACATCGCCGTTGTGCGCGCGACGTGGAACGGCACATTCGTGCGGCTCGGCCACCGCGACGTGCTCGGCTCGCTCATGGGGCTCGGCATCGAGCGCGGCAAGATCGGTGACATCCTCGCGACGGGCGACAGTGCGCGCATCCTCTGCGACAAGAAGATGGCGGAATACCTCATCGCGAACCTCAAGGAAATCGGCTCGGCCGCTGTCGAGGTTGCGGAAGACGACCTCGCGGCCATCGCGCCGAAAGAGGAACGCGCGAAAGAAATCCGCGCGACAGTCGCATCGCTGCGCGTTGACAGCATCGCGGCGGCGGGCTTCGGTTTCTCGCGGAGCCGTGCCGCTGCCGACATCAAGGCCGAGAAGCTCAAGCTCAACTGGCAGAGCGTCAAGAGCGCTTCGCAGACGGTCAAGCAGGGCGACGTGCTCTCGATGCGCGGCCGCGGCCGCCTCGAGGTCGAGGAGATTCGCGGCCTCACGAAGAAAGGCCGCACGAGCGTCGTGCTCAAGCGCTACCTTTGAAAACAGGAAACATAGGATAAAGGGACACGAGATAAAGGAGATTTTCTGTTTTGCTTACACCAATGGATATCCACAACAAGGAGTTCAAGCGGAGCTTCCGCGGGTACAACGAGGACGAGATCGACGAATTCCTCGATCAGGTCGTCAATGACTACGAGCGCCTCTATCGCGAGAACGACCAGCTCAAGAAGGACCTCGAGCTCAGCAAGAAGGCCAACGTCGACTATGTCAGCCGCGAGCAGACCATCAAGGACACGCTCGTCATGGCACAGAAGACGGCCGAGGAAGTCACGAAGAGCGCGAAGGAGAACGCCGATGCGTTGAAGGAGACGACGGCGCGCGACTGCCAGAACATGCGCCGCCAGACGGAAATCGACTGCAAGGAAGCGCGCCACAAGGCCGAAGACGATGCCCGCCGCATCGTGACCGAGGCCCGCGAGCGCGTGCGCCGCATCGTTGATGAGTACGACCGTCTCGTCCGCGACAAGAACGACTACATGACAAAAGTCCGCACGTCGCTCGTCCAGCAGCTCGCCATCATCGACCAGACGATGAAGGAAGTGCCGGATCCGTCGGCGGCCGACCGTGCGGCCTCCGAGGCAAAGAGCCGTGCGGAGAGCGTGGCGGCGCCTGTCGCAGAAAAGGCACCGGCAGCAGCAGCGACGGCCAGCGTGGAGGCAGCGGCGGCTGCCGCGACTGCTACGACGACGGAGGAACATCACGCGTGATGGCCATCGTCCTCTTTTTCGGCATCCTCGCGCTCGACCAGCTCGTCAAGGCGTTCATCCGCATGACGTTCCTGCCCGGCGAATCGCTCCCAGTCATCTCGCATGTCTTCCATATCACCTACGTGCTGAATCCCGGCGCGGCGTTTGGCATCTTTGCGCATGAGCGCATGTTCTTCATCGCAGCAGGGGCGCTCCTGCTCGTGCTCGCGGCGTTCCTCTATCCGCGTTTGCGCGGCGAGGCACCCATGCTGCGCTACGGTGCTGTCGCGCTCGTCGCCGGTGCCGTCGGCAACCTCATTGACCGCATCACGACGGGCCTCGTCGTCGATTTCCTCGACCTGCGCATCTGGCCCGTCTTCAACATCGCCGACATCGCCATCTGCGGCGGCGTTGCCTGCATGATCCTCGCCATCCTGTTTCCGACGCGCTTCGGCGGGGAATCGAAGGCCGGCCCGCTCGGCCGCATCGAGGGATGGGGCGGCTTCCGAGGAGGGAGATACCTGTGAGCGAAACATCTGCGGAAAATGCTGTCACCTGCCGCATGGACACGGCAGGCGAGCGCCTCGACCGCTTCCTCACGCGCATGCAGCCCGAGCTCACGCGCTCTCATATCCAGAAGCTCATCGCCTCGGGCGATGTCAGAGTCGATGGCCACGCACAGAAGCCCGGCTACAAGAGCCGCGGCGGCGAGATCGTCACGCTCGTGCTCCCCGCACCCGAAGCGACGGAAGTCCTGCCCGAAGATTTGCCGCTCGACATCCTTTATGAAGACGAAGACATCATCGTCGTCAACAAGGCGCGCGGCATGGTCGTCCACCCGGCCGCAGGCGTCATGCACGGCACGCTCGTCAACGCACTGCTCTATCATTGCAAAGACCTTTCGGGTATCAATGGCGAAATCCGTCCCGGCATCGTCCACCGCCTCGACAAGGATACCTCGGGCGTCATGGTCTGCGCCAAGAACGACCGTGCCCATGTCAGCCTCGCCGAGCAGATCAAGGAAAAGACCGCGACGCGCACCTACATCGCCATCGTCCACGGCAACATCACTGAGGAAGCCGGCACGATCAAAGGCGCCATCGGCCGCCATCCGACCGAGCGCAAGCAGATGGCCATCGTAGAAGGCGGCAAGCCCGCCGTCACTCACTTTCGCGTCCTCGAACGCTATGGCAAATACACCCTCGTCGAATGCCGCCTCGAAACCGGCCGCACCCACCAGATCCGCGTCCACATGACCAGCATCGGCCACCCCCTCGTCGGCGACCCGAAGTATGGCAACCGCAAGAACCCGTTCGCGATTGTTGGGCAGGCACTTCACTCCAAGAGCCTCGACCTCACGCATCCGAGAACGGGGGAGAGGATGCACTTTGAAGCTGCCATACCAAGCGATATGATGCAAATCATAACGCAGCTTCGCGTCTGATTTACACCTTTGGGAGGTCGGGGGACTTCATAAGAAAACTTTTAGCTGTGCGGTAAGTCGAAAAATCATCTCCTAGAGATGTACGGCGAACAACGCTTTTCCGAAAAGCTGCACATGCCGCGACAGCGTTGTTTTCGTTGAAGTTCCCTGACCGACTCAAGCGAGAGCCAATCTCCGCGATCACAACATTTTCTTTCCCACAGATAGGAGCGTGAACATTTATGTCCGTCCTCGTAGAAAAAACCGTCCTCATGGACGAGAGCGCCATCCGCCGCGCCCTCACGCGCATCTCTCACGAGATCCTCGAAAAGAACAAAGGCATGGACGACATCGTCCTTGTCGGCATCCGCACGCGCGGCGTCCCCATCGCCGAGCGCATTGCAAAGGAGATCGAGTCCATCGAGGGTAAGAAGCCGCCTGTCGGTGTCCTCGATATCACGCTCTATCGAGACGACCTCTCCACGCTCTCCTATCAGCCCATCGTCCATGAGACTGAGCTCCCCGTCGACATCACGGGCAAGCATGTCATCCTCGTCGATGACGTGCTTTACACGGGCCGCACGATCCGTGCCGCGCTCGACGCTCTCATCGATATGGGCCGCCCGACGACCATCCAGCTCGCCGTCCTCATCGACCGCGGTCATCGCGAACTGCCAATTCGCGCGGACTATGTCGGCAAGAACGTTCCGACCTCGAAACATGAGAGCGTCAGCGTCCAGCTCGGCGCGACCGACGGCACCGAGCGCGTCGTCATCCGTGAGCGGAAAGAATGATTTAAGCGTTTTCAATGATTACAGAACGAGCGAAGAGAGGTCTTTTTCATGCATCGTCTTGTTTCCAAACTCATCGTCTATCGCAAGATCGGTGAGGACAGCATCTTGTTCCGACTCGCGGGCATCTGCCGCGACTTTGCGTCGGGGACGCATGACGCCGAAGAGCTGTCGGGCCGCATCCTGACGGAGATCAACCGCATGCTCGACATCGCGACGGTCTATGGCTTCAACGGCAATCTCTGGCACAATTATATCGCCTTCCTGCTCGCGATGACAGAGACGCCGTTCACGCTCGTCTGCGAGAAACATGGCGCGAGCGAGGGTAGCGTGCGGAAATTCGTCGAGAACGATCTCGAAATCTTCCGCAAGCTGCTCGCCTATGATTTCGGCCCGCTCGAGCAGGCGACGGGGCTCGACTGCTTCGACGTCATCGAGCATTTCCAGGCCGTCGAGAAGAAGGAGCAGATCTATAACAAGAGCGTCAGCGAGAAGGTGCAGGAACTCAGCTCCCTCATCGAGGGCGCGAAGGATGGCGCGGAGATGTTCGGCATCGTGACGGATTTCTACAAGCGCTATGGCGTCGGCATGTTCGGCCTCAACAAGGCGTTCCGTATCTCGCCGAACCATGAGCAGACGGGGGAGCTCCTCGAAGCCATCACGACGACGGGTGACATGAAGCTCTCGGACCTCGTCGGCTACGAGACGCAGAAAAAGCGTCTCGTCGAGAATACGGAGGCATTCGTCGAGGGACGCGTCGCGAACAACGTGCTGCTCTATGGCGATGCAGGCACGGGCAAATCGACAAGCATCAAGGCCATTCTCAACCAGTTCTATGACCGCGGCCTGCGCATGATCGAGGTCTACAAGCATGAGTTCAAGTATCTCCAGCGCATCATCGCGCAAATCAAGAACCGCAATTACAAGTTCATCATCTACATGGACGACCTGTCGTTCGAGGAATTCGAAATCGAGTACAAATACCTCAAGGCTGTCATCGAAGGCGGTCTCGAGGTCAAGCCGGACAACGTGCTGATCTACGCGACGAGTAACCGCCGCCACCTGATCCGCGAGACGTGGACGGATCGCCCCGATGCCGTCAAGGACGACATGCACGAGAACGATACGGTACAGGAAAAGCTCTCGCTCTCGGCACGCTTCGGCCTGACGATCGGCTATTTCCGCCCGAGTCGGCAGGAGTATTACGACATGGTGCAGGTGCTGGCGCGCCGCCATCCGGAAATCACGCTGTCGGACGAAGAGCTCAAGGCTGGCGCTGTGCGCTGGGAAATGGCACATTCACAGGTCTCGGGCCGCGCGGCGCAGCAGTTCATCAATTCGCTCTTGAGTAACGCGCAGGAGGCGTGACATCATGGCTCTGTATGAAGCGGATGAAAAGCGCTATGAAGAAATGTCATACGTGCCGAGCGGGAAGAGCGGGCTGAAGCTGCCGCGTATCGCGCTCGGCCTCTGGCACAATTTCGGCGATACGTCTGCGATGGAGAACATGAAATCGCTCTGCCGCACGGCGTTCGATCACGGCATCACATACTTCGATCTCGCAAACAATTACGGGCCGCCGTATGGCAGCGCCGAGCGGAATTTCGGCCGCATCCTTGCCGAGGATTTCCGCCCATATCGTGACGAGCTCGTGATTGCGACGAAGGCGGGCTACGACATGTGGCCGGGGCCGTATGGCAACTGGGGCAGCCGCAAGTATCTGTTTGCAAGCCTCGACCAGAGCCTCGGGCGGCTCGGGCTCGACTATGTCGACATCTTCTATCATCACCGCATGGATCCCGAGACGCCGCTCGAGGAGACGATGACGGCGCTTGCGGACATCGTGCGGAGCGGCAAGGCACTCTATGCGGGTCTCTCGAACTACGACGGCAAGACGATGCGCGAAGCGGCGAAGCTCCTGCGCGAGCTGCACTGCCCGTTCATCGTGAACCAGAACCGCTATTCGATTTTTGACCGTACGATTGAGAAAAACGGTCTCAAAGAGGCGGCCGTCGCCGAGGGCAAGGGCATCGTGGCGTTCAGCCCGCTCTGCCAGGGACTGCTGACCGAGAAATATCTGCACGGCATCCCAGAGGACAGCCGCATCCGTCGCGACGGACGGTTCCTCAAGGAAAAGTCGCTGACAGAGGAAAAGCTCGCGGCCATTGGCGATCTGCACGACCTTGCTGTGCAGCGAGGCCAGACACTCGCGGAGATGGCGCTCGCATGGGATCTCAAAGACGGTGCCATCACGAGCACGATCATCGGCGCCTCACGGCCGGAGCAGATTCTGGACAACATCAAGGCGCTCGAAAATACATCCTTTACAGAGGAAGAACTCGAGCGCATCGATGAAATCTCGTTCCGCCCTGGCGTGCAGGGGCTGGTGCGGTGACGGTTTTTAGCAGGCTCCACCTCTGGGGGAGCTGTCACGCGAAGCGTGACTGAAGGGGTAGTTGGGTGCTGGATCGTATCTGAAATGCAAATGTCGCTAAAACATCGTTTGTGATGCTTTAGCGACATTTTATTATGTTGTGCGGCTATCGTATCTTACTACCCTCTCCACCGCTTCGCGGTCCCCCTCTCCCAGAGGGAGAGGCTGGCAATATGAGAAGTTTTACTTTTTCATGATCGCATCAATGGATTTGATGCATGCATTCCGGAAGCCATGTTCTTCAAGCGCCGTGACGCCGCAAATCGTCGTGCCGGCTGGTGAACAGACGTTGTCTTTGAGGACGCCAGGATGTTCTCCTGTTGCGAGCTGGAGCTTCGCGCTGCCGAGCACCATCTGGCTGATGAGGCGGTAGGCGTCGGCGCGCTTCATGCCGTATTTGACGGCCGCATCGGCATACGCTTCGAGGAAGAGGTCGACGAAGGCCGGGCCGCAGCCTGTGACGGTGCCGCCGATGCCCATGAGCGACGACGGCAGCTCGACGGTCAGGCCGACAGACGAGAAGAGATTCCAGATTTCTTTGCGTTCCTCTGCTTCGAGCGAGTTCGTCTCTTCAAAGAGCAGCACGCCTTCGCCGACCATGGCCGGCGTGTTCGGCATGATGAACTGCACGCGCACACCAGAAGGCAGCGCTTTTTCATAACGCGCGAAATCCCAGCCAGCCGCAATTGAGGCGAGCGCCTTGCCAGGCAGCACGTCTTGGAGCTCGGCGATGACATCCTCAATCTGATACGGCTTGCAGGCCATGACGAGCGTGTCGCATTTTTCTGCAAGTTCCTTGAGCCCAGTGCACGGCGTGAAGCCGATGCGCTGGGCATTTTTCTGAAGCTTGTCCTGATGCGGCGCATAGGCGAAGACATCCGCCTTTTCGATGCTCCCCGACTCGATGAAGCCGAGCGCGAGCGCTTGCGCCATGTTTCCCATGCCGATGAATCCGAGTTTTTTCATGTTGGTGACCTCCTGAAATGCAATCTGCTTCTATTTTACTATAGGCAGAACGGATTGACGATAGGCAAAACGAAAGTTGAAAACGATTTCGAGCATTGACTTTTGAAAAAATCTCAAGTAATATGAAAAAAGACACACAACGCATTGTATACAGAGAACGACAGGGGAAAAGAAAGGAAACAGATCCATGGCTGTACATGTCATCAATGAAGCGCGCCGCTGCCTCCAGTGCAAGAAGCCGCTCTGCCGCCTGCAGGGCTGCCCGGCGCAGACGAACATCCCGGAGATGATCCGGCTGTTCCTCGCGGGCAAACCGCGCGAGGCGGGTGCAATGCTCTTCCAGAACAATCCGATGAGCGTCGTCTGCTCGCTCGTCTGCGATCATGAGGCGCAGTGCGAGGGGCACTGCATCCAGGGGCGGAAGGGGAGCCCCGTGCAGATTTCGAGCATCGAGCACTACATCTCGGACGCCTACCTCGATTGGGCCGTGCTCGAGCGCGACCGCAGCAAGCACCAGAATGTCGCCGTCATCGGCTCGGGGCCGGCCGGCATCACGGTCGCCGTGCGCCTCGCGCAGCTCGGCTATGACATCACGATTTTCGAGCGCAAGGACAAGATCGGCGGCATGATGCGCTATGGCATCCCGGAGTTCCGCCTGCCGAAATCCATCCTCGAGCGCTATCAGACGAAGCTGCAGCAGCTCGGCATCAAGATCCGTCCGAACACGACGATCGGCGGGGCGCTGCACCTCGACGACCTGTTCACGGACGGCTTCGAGGCCGTCTTCATCGGTTCGGGTGCCTGGCGGCCGCGGCGGCTCAACGTGAAGGGCGAGAGCCTCGGCAATGTCGCCTATGCCGTCGACTACCTCCAGAATCCGGACGTCTACCAGCTCGGCGCCCGCGTCGCCGTCATCGGCGCGGGCAATTCGGCCATGGATGTCGCGCGTACGGCCGTGCGCAAGGGCAGCCGTCAGGTCACGATCTACTGCCGCGGGCAGAAAGCGCGCGCGAGCGTGCGCGAGATCGACTACACGATGGCGGATGGCGTCGATTTCGTCTATGGCGTCGATGTCGCCGAGCTCACGCCGGATGGCCCGATGTTCCGCCAGCGCACGTTTGATGAAGAGGGCAACGTCACGGCCGAAAGCGAGCCGAAGCTCTATGGCGCCGATACGACGATCATCGCCGTGAGCCAGACGACGAAGAGCAAGATTGCCGATTCGACGACGGGACTCGAGCTCGGCGAACACGGCCTGATTGCCGTGCATGGCAACGGCGAGACGACAAAAGAAGGCGTATTCTCGGGCGGTGATGTCGTGCTCGGCCCGTGGAACGTCATCCAGACCGTCAAGAACTCGAAGTCCGTGGCCGCGGCCATGGATGCCTATCTCACGAAGAAGCGCGAGGAACGGGCACAGCCATGACCTGCGTCCCGGCGTCCTCGTAGTGTGCGCGGCCGCTTGTGAGGTTTGTGAGCGCGGCGAGCACGTTCTCTTTTTCTTCCTCGCGCAGCAGCACATCCACTGTCACATCCTCCGCATAGGCTTTGTCGCCTGTGCGGAGTTCTTTTTTGCGCAGGTAGTTCTCGACGCTTGCGAGCAGGTCATAGCCGATTGTCACGCGCACGACGGCGAGCGGCAGCATCTCCACGATGTCGGCCGCTTCGAGGCCGAGCACGGCGCTGTGGCTGTAGGCGCGGATCAGGCCGCCTGCGCCGAGCTTGATGCCGCCGAAGTAGCGTGTCACGACGACGACGATGTCCGTGAGGCCGTTTTTCTTGATAGCGTCGAGGATGGGATTGCCAGCCGTGCCGCCGGGCTCGCCATCGTCGTTCGATTTCTGCTTCGCGCCGTCTGCACCGAGTACGTAGGCCGAGCAGTTGTGGCGCGCATTGAAGTATGCTTTCTTCTGTTCCTGGATGAACGCGCGTGCTTCTTCCTCGCTTTCAACATGCTTTGTGTGCGTGTAGAATTTCGAGCGTTGGATTTCGTAGCTCGCGCTGCTTTCGCCTTGCGTCGTCTTGTAGGGCTTCATGGGCAGAACCTCCGAATGTCCGAATGTTGTCATTTCCTATCATTATATGGCAGGCGGCAGCACCCTGCAAATTTTTCTTGTTTTTTTCGAAATTCATCTGGTATTTTGCACCTGTTTGTAGTATCCTTAACAAAGAATCCAGCGCACTTTGCGGAAAGGTTGTGTTAGGGAAGCCATGAACGAAAACAAGATGAACAGGGGCCTCAAGAACCGTCATCTGCAGCTGATCTCCCTCGGGGGCGTCATCGGCAGCGGTTACTTCCTCGGCACGGGCTACGTGCTCGAGAAAGCCGGCCCGGCAGCCATCCTCGCCTATCTCCTGGGCGGCGTCATCGTGCTCTGCGTCATGCTCTGCCTTGCGGAGCTGGCCGTCGAAAAACCGGTCTCCGGTTCCTTCGTGACGTACGCGAAGGAGAATATCTCCGCGACGTGGGCCTGCGGTGTCGGCTGGGCCTATTGGATCACCTGGGTTGCCTACGTGCCATCGGAAATGATTGCCGCGGGCATCATCATGAGCAACTTCGTGCCGGCCATCAGCCAGCTCTGGTGGGCGGTGCTGTTCGGCCTGCTCGTGACCGTCATCAATTTGTTCCATGTGGACAAGTTCGGCGAGAGCGAGTTCTGGCTCGCCCTGTTCAAGATCATCGCGCTCGTGGCTTTTTCCATTGTGGCAGGCCTCATCTGCCTCGGTCTCATCGGCGATGAGGGATACATCGGCACGTCCGTGCTGCTCGGCAGCGGCGGCTTTGCGCCGAATGGCTACTGGTCGATCATCCTGACGATGGTCATCATCCTCGTCAACTTCCAGGGCACGGAAATCATCGGCCTCGCAGCTGGCGAGTGCAAGAATCCGGAAAAGAGCATCCCGATTGCCGTGCGCAACGTGACGTGGCGTATCATCGCGCTCTACATCATCCCGATTTCCCTTTTGATTTCCATCCTGCCGTGGGATCAGGCCGGCCTCGATGAGAGCGTCTTTGCGGCTGCGCTGGCGAAATACGGTATGACGGGCCTTTCGTCGTTCTTCGCGTTCGTCATCCTGACGGCCGCCATCTCGTGCTCGAATTCGGGCCTCTATGGTGCGGCGCGTGCGATGTATTCGCTTGCGCGCATGGACATGGCGCCGCGCTTCCTCGGCGAGATCAACAAGAACGGCATGCCGTCGAAAGCCATCCTGCTTTCGATCTGCGCCTGCTGGGCCGTCATCCTGCTCTACAGCATCGACCCGGATTCGGCCGTTTATACGTACTTGCTCGCCGTCTCGGGCTTCACGGGCGCCATTGCCTGGATCTCCATCTGCTGGAGCCAGTACCGCCGCCGCAAGATGATGATGGCGACGGGGGCCGACAAGAAGCTGAAGTTCCGCACGCCGCTGTTCCCGTACGTGACACTGTTCGGCATCTGGGCGCAGGTCTTCTGCCTTGTCGTCATGTTCTTCACGCCCGATTTGCAGGAGGCGCTCTATGCCGGCCTGCCGATGCTGATCCTGCCGATGTGCTGGTACAAGCTCCGTGCCCGCCGTCGCAAGGCCGTCGAGGCGAAAATGGCACACTGATATAGAGACATATCGTCTGAGCCAGCCCCCTTCTAGAGGGGGGAGGGCCCGAAGGGCGGGGGGAGTCCCCTGTACGATAAAACGATTCAATAAAGCGTGACTTCCGCGGGTGCGACCGTACACTCGCGGAAGTCTTTTTATTAAATCGATTAAATCGGAACAACAAGAAGGAAATAAGAAGGAAAAGGCGAACTAAGAATGCAGGGGAACTTTTGAACCAATGAAAAGGGGGAGTCCTCATGGAAATAAAGAAGGACATTGCCGATGATTTTACGAAGGCAGGGAGCCTCGCGCGGGCGCGGAGCGTCAAGACGGAGATCCTGATGTTCGTGCTGCCCATCGTCGTCATCGGACTCGTCATCATGTCGGCCGTCATCTTCAAGTATGTTGCGTCGAGCTTTGACGAGCAGATTTCGCGCAGCCAGACGGAAAACGTCTCCGAGACGACGAATGTCATTTCCGAATGGCTCGATGCCCGTATGCTCGAGACGAAGCTTGAAGCGAACAACGTGACGGCACGCTCGATGTCGGCTGAGGCCATGAACCTCGAGACGCGCTATCGCTATGAAGAAATGAAGGAAGATTATCCCGGTGTCTACGACAGCGTGAGCTGGGGCCCGTTCGACGGCTCGGGCGACCTCCATGGCTGGGCAGCATCGGGCGCGAAGGAGATGCACAACCAGGACAAGGCATGGTACAAGGAGACCATGACGGGCGCGCATGACACCTGGATGAGCTCTCCAGTCGTCTCGCAGGCCACGGGCAAGATCATCTTCAACAGCATCTCGGTCGTCAAGGATGATACGGGCAAAAACGTCGGCATGATCCTCGCGGCCATCAACATCGATGCGCTGCAGGAAGTCGTCCAGAAGCTCAAGGTCGGCGAGAACAGCTACAGCCTCATGATTGCAAAGGATGGCACGTACATCGTGAATCCGGACGAGTCGAAAATCATGAAGCAGAAGATTTCCGAAGAGCAGAATACGGGCCTGCGCGAACTCGGCGAAAAGATGACGTCAGGCGAGACGGGAACGTTCACGTTCAAGAATGACGAAGGCAAGGATATGATCGCGTTCTACAGCACGGTCGATACCTCTGGCTGGGGCGTGGCCGTCGTCGATTACGAGGACGAGGTCTTTGCGCCGGTCGGCAACACGCTCAAAATCATGATCGGCATCTCGCTCCTGATCCTGATCCTCATCACGGTTGGTGTCATCCTGACGGTCAACCGCATCATGCGTCCGCTCGCTGCGATGATGGATGAGATGCACCTCATGGCGACGGGCGATTTCCGCAACCGTCCGAACCGCGTGGCAGCCGACAACGAGCTTGGCGAACTCGCGGCCGCGATGCGCGACATGCGCGGCAGCATGGCGGACACGATCACGAAGGTCAGCGAGAGCAGCGAGACACTTGCGGCATCGGCCGAAGAGCTCAATGCCTCGACGGATCAGTCTGCACAGGCGTCGAATCAGGTCGCGAACAGCATCGTCAAGGTCGCTGAGGGCACGAACGAGCAGCTCCGCGCCGTCGATGCGACGAAGCAGGCCGTCCACGAGCTCAGCACGATGGTGAAATCGGCATCGCAGGATGCGAGCGCGGCGGCAAATCACGGTCGTGAAGCCGCCGACATCGCGCGTGACAGCGGCAAGACGCTCGACGAAGCCATCGAGCAGATCCGCCATATCGAGGCGACGACGACGCAGTCGGCCGAGACAGTCACGTCGCTCGGCGAGCGCTCGAAGAAGATCGGCGAGATCGTCGGCACGATTTCCGGCATCGCCGAGCAGACGAACCTTCTCGCACTTAACGCCGCCATCGAGGCAGCGCGGGCAGGCGAACATGGCCGCGGCTTTGCCGTCGTCGCCGATGAAGTCCGCAAGCTCGCCGAGTCGAGCCAGGAGGCCGCGCAGCAGATCGCGGGCCTCATCACGGCCACGACGAAGGAGACGCAGGAAGCCGTCGACGGCATGCAGCAGGGCACCGAGGAAGTCAAGATCGGTGCGCAGAAGATCCTGACGATGGACGAGTCGTTCCGCCGCATCATCGAGATCGTAGAAGAAGTCTCGGGCCAGGTGCAGAACATCAGCGAGGTCGTCGCGAGTATGGACGCAGGCGCACAGGCCATCGTCCATCACGTCGATACGATCAGCCAGGAGAGCAGCAAGGCAGCCGAAGAAGCCGAATCCGTCTCGGCCGCGACCGAGGAGCAGACGGCCTCTGTGCAGGAAATCGCAAACGCCAGCCACAGCCTCGCCCAGATGGCGACCGAGCTGCAGCAGAATGTGCAGAAATTCAAACTCTGAAACAATCGACCAATTTGGGATTTTCCTTGCAGAACACGGAAAAAACATATATAATGGTATCAGCATAATAAAGACATGACTTTTTAGAAAGCAGGCTGATACTATGAAGATCCTCGCCTTTGACATCGGCGGCAGCAGCGTGAAGTATGCCGTCATCGATGAAGCGGGAACCATCCTCACGAAGGACAAGAAGCCGACCCCTGAGACGAGGGACGGCTTCTTTGCGTTGGTCGGGGAGATTGCAGCGTCGTTTGCCGGGCAGTACGTGTTCTCGGGCGCGGCGTTCAGCTTCCCCGGGGCCGTGGACGATGCGACAGGCGTCATCGGCGGCGCGAGCGCCATTCCGTACATCCATGACTTCCCGATGCGGCAGGAGCTCGAAGCACGCCTCGAACTGCCCGTCGCGATGGAGAACGACGCAAATTGCGCAGCGCTCGGCGAGTCGTGGCTCGGGGCTGGCAAAGACCATGACGACATGGCATTCCTCGTTATCGGCTCGGGCGTTGGCGGCGCCGTCGTGAAGGATAAGAGAATCCATCACGGCAAGCACCTCCATGGCGGCGAATTCGGCTTCATGGTGCTCGGCACGGATCACCGCATCCTCAGCGAGACGGGCTCGACGCGCGCCGTTGCCGAGGCCGTGGCCGATGCGAAGGGCCTGCCGCATGACGAGATGAATGGCGAGAAAGCCTTCGCGCTCGCAGAGGGAGGCGACATGGACGCGCAGGATGCCGTCGATGCCATGCAGGAGGCATTGGCGCGTGCGGCCTACAACATCCAGTATTCCATCGATCCCGAGGTCATCGTGCTCGGCGGCGCCGTCAGCGAACGTCCTGGCTTTGCCGAAGCCATCCAGCAGAAGATCGACCAGTTGCTCAAAGATGTCAAAATCGCGCATGTCCGTCCCGTCGTCGCTGCCGCACAGCATGGCAACGACGCGAACCTGCTCGGCGCTGTGCGGAACCTGCTCGACAAGCTGGAAGCAGAAAAGAAATGACAAAGAAATGACAAATGGAAAGGACGACAGAAAAATGAAGCTTTATCCCATGAAACTCATCGCCCCGCTCAAAGATTATCTCTGGGGCGGCACGCGCCTCAAGGAAGAATATGGCAAGAAGACCGACCTCGACATCGTTGCCGAGAGCTGGGAGCTCGCCTGCCACAAGGACGGAAAGAGCGTCATCGCGAATGGCGAAGCGAAAGGCAAGACGCTCGAGGACTGGCTGGCCGCGCAGGACAAGTCCGTGCTCGGCACGCATGTCGCGAAATTCCCGTATTTCCCGCTGCTGATCAAGCTCATCGATGCGCGCGGCAACCTCTCGGTGCAGGTGCATCCTGACAATGAGTACGCACAGCGTGTCGAAGGCGAGTATGGAAAGACGGAGATGTGGTACATCGTCGACTGCGAGCCGGGCGCCACGCTGATCTATGGCTTCAAGCACGCCATCTCGAAGGAGGAATTCGAGAAGCGCATCGCCGATAACACGCTGCTCGAGGTCTGCAACCAGGTACCCGTTCACAAGGGGGATGTCTTTTTCATCGCCTCGGGCACACTGCACGCCATCGGCAAGGGCATCATCATCTGCGAGATCCAGCAGAATTCCAACACGACGTACCGCGTCTATGACTATGGCCGCCTCGGCAAGGACGGCAAGCCGCGTGAGCTCCACGTCAAGAAGGCCATCGACGTCACGAACCTCGAGCCCGTCAAGGAGTGCCCGCGTCTCGATGCACCCATCGATATCTTTGTGGATACCCAGGCCCGTCTGCTCGCATCGTGCGAGTACTTCACCGTCTATGAGCTCGAGATTGACGGCACGAGCCATCTGACGGCTGGCGAGGATTCGTTCCAGAGCTTCACGGTGCTCGACGGCAGCGTGCAGCTGCAGGCCGGTGATGTGGAGCTGACCTTCAAGAAGGGGGAGACTTCTTTCCTGCCTGCTGGCCTCGGTGCCTACACGCTGATGGGCAAGGCACGCCTGGTCCTCAGCAAGATATAAAATAGGATTTGCTTTTGGGACACTTTTTCCGCAGTGAAAAGGTGTCTTTTATATAATTTGTTATAAATACAAAAGATATATTTTATAGTTGACATTAGTTAGATGCTTTATTATAATAATAAATACGATGAAATAGAAAAAATGTTAATGAGAGTAACAAAAGTGCATGAAATTTTCAAATGAAT
>OMZR01000119.1 GCA_900315575.1 uncultured Veillonellaceae bacterium | reverse complement strand
AATCTTCACCCATTGGGTAGAGGGATGGAAAGCAGCGTTACGTTAGTTATGGCAAGGGATCGACAATCCCGATCCTTTGCTTGTTGAATAATTCAGGTTTGTGTTTGCTTTTCGCCGAGTACGTTACGCCATCCCACGAAGCCAATGCCGTTTGCGCTGTGTGGATGAGATAATCC
Organism: uncultured Veillonellaceae bacterium; assembly: GCA_900315575.1. Taxonomy (GTDB): domain Bacteria; phylum Bacillota; class Negativicutes; order Selenomonadales; family Selenomonadaceae; genus Selenomonas_C. Next base: position 8,356 of record OMZR01000119.1, on the reverse strand, counting down.
TTGCGATTTTTCTTTTCCTCGCGCATGTTTTGATAGAGCGTTGACATTTCGAAAATCTCGATCATCTGATTGATGTTCCCGAAGCAATAGAACGGAAGCATATTCATCAGCGCCAAATGTGCCTCGCTCGAAGATGGATAGCCACTCGTATCGCCTTTGTCAAAAAGCTTTTGGAAAAGGATGCCTGATTTGCTATTGCGGATGATTCCCGGAATTTTATCAGTAGCAAGCATCGGTTCATTGACATGCTCGCTTTTCCTTGAAGTCTGCGAAATCGTCTCTTTCTCTTGCTTCGCTTGCTTATTTTCTTGCACCAAGGTGTGAAAAAAATCCATCGATGGCACAGAGGAGATTTCATTCATGGAGTCCTTCGTTTGCCAGCCGGTGAGCACGATGTGGCGATTGCTATCCTTTTTCTTTCCATCTCTCACTAAGGAGCCGCCAATCCAAACCTCCACGTGCGAGTCGGGACCACTGAATGGAACTCGGATCATCTTCCCGGCAAGCTGAGGATCCGCCTGTTGGATGCGGTAAAAGAAATGAAGTCCATGTTTCGAGCAACTCATCTCTTCGTATGTGGGGCCGAGCTCGGCCAGCATACGATTTCTGAACGCTTCTGCATCTTCATACAAATTTCCATTTTCATCGATGGTATGGTCGAAATCGAAGCAGACGTAATTCTCTGTCAGACAAAAACCTGGATATGAACAGCCCTTTATATCATCGAAGGTTTTCCAGTTCTCGCTCAAGTTCCAACCACTTTCAATGGGAACTTTTTCATTCGTCTTGATCCATTGACGTTTCGTTTTTATGGAGATGGGAATACCCTCTCCCAAGATGGGATCCATTTTCATGCAACCTTCTTTCTTATCTTTGGCAAAAGATTGCCGGCACAACAACTTCATTTGATTTCAGGAGGTATTGTAGCAGAATGCTGATGACCATTCGCATTAGTGGTCAATCGCGTTCGTAGAACCTTCCTGTTTTCATCGGCGATGGCGATATTGTAGCAGAAACATTCACGGCCTTACGGTGTCAAGAAACATGACCGCCAGAGAACGCCTCAAAAGTTTTCTGCTAGCACGAAAGCTTCGCCCTGATATGCCATCATGTTTTTCTACACAGCGGCATACGCTTCGAAGGTATTGTAGCAAAATGTCACAGAGGCTCATTCCAAGCCCCAACGGTGCTGCGACATCCGCAATATCTGGTTGACCTTTCGATAGCATTATTGTAGCAAAAACACCGAAGGTACCCTTGATGGCAAGGAAAATAACGGTCAAAATCGCCTCAAAAGATTCTGCTAGAATAAAAAGTCCGCCTTTTCATAGGATGCTCTAAACAACAGGTAGGAGCGTGCTTCAGGGTGCGCACCTTATCGTCCCATGGAAACAAAAATCCGCTCGCCAATCAAAGCGAACGGATTTTTGCGTTGTTGTGCCTTTAGAAAAAAGGTATGATGGATTCTTCATCCATCTGCTATATATTATAGCAAAAATTATTCATATGAAAAATAATTCGGCTAAAGAAAAAATTCTATCTTGCTCTGAGGACGAATCGAAGGTTTCACACCATACAAAATGCATTTGCTATAATTATAGTTTACGGATTGACGAGCTCCATGCGCTCTTTTCGAAGCGCAAGCAGCATGAACAAAACGGCGAGAGCGTGGTGCGTCTTGTACGAACAGTCATCTGAAGCATCCACGAGGAGAGCATGTGGATGATTATCTCACCCCATGACGGATAATGACAGATGAAAAAATCATCCTGTCATCTGTAGCCCCGCATAATTGCTGAACTTATGACACTATGACACTTATGACAGTTATTTTCTAGGGTCAAAAATCTCCTTAGGTGGTGGAGCACTCTCCAACATCTCCTACTGTAGATGCAATGGAAATATATATTTTTGGGACACCTTCGTCATATCTGTCATAGTGTCAGAATCTGCATAAATACTAAGGTTCACGCTATGACAGATGGATTCCGGTGACAGATAGGTCTGTCACGCGGCTTTCGCTGGAGCAGTTTCTTTGGAAGGCGCAGTGGCAACAGGGGAGGATGGATCTGAGATGTTCGGCAACCATTCTTCGTCTGTCGCGAAGAATGCATGTGGGTGAAGTTCGTCCGGCATGACGATCTCCCTCCTTAGGCTTCTGGTGTTTCTGCTTGCTCACTTGCTTTTGTCGTGTCGCGCAGGGCATAGAATTTCTCTTGCCATGCGTCGCGCTGCTCCGTGAGCTTGTCGATGGCCGCCTGCATCTTTTCGATGCGTTCTTGATGCTTTTCCTCGGCAGTCTCCAAAGAAGCACGGAAGACGGCTTCGACATGACGGCGCTCATCGAGAACAGCTGTCTCCTTTTCATTTTCGAGGCGGTCCTTTTGGGCGTCCAGCTTTTCTTCGTAGCGGCCTTTGAGCTCTTGCAAGTCTGCTTTGGCCTTCTCCTGCGTAGCGGCGAGTTCTGCGGTGAGACGGGGAACTTCCGCTTCCGCAGCATCCGCGCGCGCCGCTTCTTTCCTTGCCTCTTCTTTTGCTTCTTTTGCTGTCGTTTCCAGTTCAACCGCAGCTGCGAGTTCGGCTTCTGACGCTTCGACCTTCTGCGTCAAGGTTTCATTTTTCTCTTTGAGCAGGGTATTGAGCTGTCGCATCTCTTCCAGAGCAGATTCGTGTTTTTCTGCGTCTGCATCGGCAGAAGCTGTGGCAGCTTCCAGCGCATCTTTCAGCCGGCTCAGTTCATCAGACAGGTCATCACGCTCTTTTTTGACTGCATTGATCCGATCCTGCGCATCTTTGGCCTCGGCCTTTGCGGCATCTGCCGCTTCCTTCAAAGATGCGACAGATTGCTCAGCGGATGCGATGCGCGCCTCGAATTTCTGCCGCGTTGTTTCCTCAACATTCGCGTACAGCTGGAGCGATTGCGTATAGGCATCGGAAAGCTGGTTGAGCAGCGAACGGAACTGTCCAACCTCGGCTTCACGTCCCTGCGCTTTTGCTGCCTGACTCTGCATATAGTGGCCAGCAAGCTCGTTGAATGTCTCGTCCCACGTCATGCCGAGCTCGTTCGAGATCGCTTGCAGCCGCTCGACGGTCTCCGGCTCGACTTTGAACGTCTTTCCTGTAGCAGCCATGACGACTTCCTCCCTTGAAATTACTAAAAATTACTTGGTAATGAAAGTATTACTACCATAAAAATAGCATAATTACATATAAAAGTAAAGGTACTACCATAAATTACTAGGTAATCTATGGTAGTACCTTTTGAAATTTGAAGTTTTTTGAGCAAAGAAGTGCTTATGCTGTAAGGTACGAGCTCGCATCAGGCAGGTAGCATTTGGCGAGGACGGCATCTGGCAGGACGAAGCGTCCGCCCTTTCGGGAATGACCGTACAAGATAGCACTGATGCCAAGATTCTTCGCCAGGCGGAAACCGCACCGAACGAAGCCTTTGTTGATGTAGAGATGCGGATAGCCGATGAGCAGGACGCGCGTGCCATAGCGTTCCGTCTTCTGACGAATCTGGCCGAAACTGTAAGCGCGGGTTCCGGCGTCCTCAATCATCAGATGGTCGGTGATGACCTTGATGGATTGCTCCGGGATGTCTGGGAAATATGGCTTGATGTTGCGAAAGCAGCTCCGAACCATTTTCGACCGCTTTTCATCAATGAACGTGCCGTAGAGGATGATCGGCCGCCCCTTGGATTGCTCCGCCAAATCCATCAGCGGCGTGCGGATGAAGTCTTTCTGAAAGTCGGCAGGAGATTGTTTCTGCTTGAGCATCCGGTTCCATCGCTCAATCTGGATTTCTTCTTTCGTTTTCTGGGCCATCTTGCGAAAGTCTGGAGGCTGGCTGAATGACTCGGTGGTGGAAGCAACTTTCTTTTTCAAGTATGGGCGAAGGTCTGGATGGAAGCAGTGCCGGATGATGTCTTTCGATGCGGTGAGTTTTTCACCGGGGTGAAAAATCAATGGTTCTTTCGTGAGCTCGAATGCCGGATGCAAGACGCCGCAGGTAATGCCGTGACATTCACAAGATGCAGGATGAACGACAAGTAGCATCTGGTATTTTTTCTGCGCAGGTGCCCCTGTCACCAGTCGGTCAGCGAGTGCCCTGGCGTCCTTGACGCAGGCGGATGGCGAGAAGACCAGGAGGTCGGATTTCTTTCTGGCGTACGGATACAGGATGAGATGTGAGAACCATGCGTCTTTGGGATGTTCCTGACGATCTGGCTGGTAATAGCCGATGAGAAGAATGGGCTTGCCGCCTGTAGCAGGGACGAGATTCAGGACAGGACGGCAGGGATCGATCTTGACGTTCGAATGCTTCTTTTGGAGAGACGCATCCACTGTATTCGTCGGTTGTGCTTCGGCAGGGGTCGTGTCAGAAGGTGACTCCTTTTGAGGAGCGTCTTCTGCTGGCTCCTGGGATGTAAAGACGCAAAGTCGTCGTTGCAAGGCATGGAAGAACTTTTGCAATATCTTCCACATGGTATCACTTCCTCTGCAAAACCGTACGATTCACAGGTATCGTCCCGTGATGCTGGCGGGAGACGCTTTGATTTCCTCCGACGTTCCCGTGGCAACGATGCGGCCGCCAGCGATGCCGCCGCCGGGCCCCATGTCGATGATGTAGTCGGCATTTCGGATGACGTCGAGGTCATGTTCGATGACGATGACGCTCGCGCCTTTCTGGATGAGGTGCTCGAAAACGCCGAGCAGCGTCATGACGTCCTTGGGATGCAGTCCGATGGTTGGCTCGTCGAAGACGAAGACGGCATCTTCCTGCCCTTTTCCCATTTCGCTCGCGAGTTTCAGGCGTTGCGCTTCGCCGCCGGACAGCCCTGGCGTTTCTTCGCCAAGGGTCAGGTAGCCAAGTCCGAGGTCGTGGAGCACTTGCAGACGACGATGGATGGCGGTGCGCGGGGAAAAGAGGGGAAGGACATCGTCGATGCTCATGGCCATGAGGTCTGGTAGGGCATACAGTTTGCCATCTTCAGCCGTCTGACGGATTTCATACGCCTGGGGCGCATAGCGCGCGCCGTGGCAGTCGGGGCATGGAATATCGACGTCCGGCAGGAACTGCACGTCGAGGCTGATCGAGCCTGTGCCTTCGCAGGTCGGGCAGCGGAGCTTCCCCGTATTGTAGGAAAATGCGCCCGCTGTGAGCTTTTGTGTCTTCGCGGCTTCCGTCTTTGCGTAGAGCTTCCGCAGTTCGTCGTGGACGTTCGCATACGTTGCGACGGTCGAGCGCACATTGATGCCGATGGGCGTGGCGTCGATGAGCTTCACCTGGGTGATGCCGGAAGCGTCGATGTTCTTGACGTGCGCGGGAAGCTTGCCGCCCTGGATGAATGCTTCGAGCGCTGGGATGAGGCTTTCGAGAATCAGCGTCGTTTTCCCGGAACCGGAAACACCGGTCACGACCGTCAGGCGTCCTTTCGGGATGGTGACGGAGAGCGGCTGCACCGTATGGATAGCGCCTGTTTCGAGCGCGATCGTGCCGAGATCGAAGAGATGCTCTTTGCCGCAAGGCGTGCGGACAAGCGGATGCGTGCAGTCGTCGAGGAACGGGCCGATGAGGGATGTTTTGCATTGGATGATGTCGGGGACGGTTCCTTTTGCCAGCAGCGTGCCGCCCTGTGTTCCCGCGCCGGAGCCGAGCTCGATGAGGTGATCCGCGCGACGCAGCACCTTCGTGTCATGGTCGACGAGCACGATGGAGTTGCCGTCCGCGACGAGGTCGTCTATGACGCCGATGAGCCCTTCGATGTTCGACGGATGGAGGCCGATGGATGGCTCGTCGAGCACGTAGAGGATGCCCGTCGTGTTGTTGCGCACGGCGCGTGCGAGCTGCGTGCGCTGGCGTTCTCCTGTTGAAAGCGTTGCAGCTGCGCGATCGAGCGCGAGGTAGCCGAGGCCGAGATCCATGAGCCGCCGCGCCGTACGGTGAAAGGCATCGCAGATGGCATGCGCCATCGGGCGCATCTCTTCGGGAAGAGAATCTGGCACGCCCTGTACCCATGTTTCGAGATCGACGAGCGTCATGGCAGAGGCTTCGGCAAGCGAGATGCCGCGCAGGCGCGGGGCGCGAGCCTCCTCGGAAAGACGTGTGCCGTGGCAGTCCGGGCATGGTCCTTCCGTGAGGAACGGCTCGACGCGCTTCATGCCCTTTTCGTCTTTGACCTTTGCGAGCGCGTTCTCGACGGTATAGACAGCGTTGAAATACGTGAAGTCCATCTCGCCCGCCGTATTCGTCTTTTCGTTGTGGTAGAGCATGTGGTACTTTTTGGCCGGACCGTGGAACACGAGATCCTTTTCCCGCGCTGTGAGGTCGCGGAACGGAACGTCTGTGCGGATGCCGACATGGTCGCGCGCAATGTCCTTCATGAGCGACCACATGAGGCGCTGCCACGGCAGGACGGCACCTTCGTCGATTGTGAGGGAATCGTCTGGCACGAGTTTCGATTCGTCAACCGTTCGCACGATGCCCGTTCCCTGGCAGGTACGGCAGGCACCTCGGCTGTTGAAAGCAAGGTCTTCCGCGCCGGGGCCGTAAAAATGCGCGCCGCACGTCGGGCAGACGATTTCTCGCTCAGCCGCGACGTTCATGGAAGGTGGCACCATGTGCCCGTTCGGGCAGCGATGGCGCGCGAGGCGCGAGAACATGAGTCGCAGGCTGTTCAGGAGCTCTGTCATCGTGCCGAACGTGCTGCGGATGCCGGGGACACCTGGCCGCTGACGGAGTGCGAGCGCCGCCGGAACATAGCGGATCGAGCGGACATCGGCAATCGCTGCCTGTGTCATGCGCCGCCGCGTGTAGGTCGAGAGCGCTTCGAGATAGCGGCGCGAGCCTTCGGCATAGAGCACGCCGAGCGCGAGCGAGGATTTTCCGGAACCGGACACGCCAGCGATGCCGACGATTTCATGGAGCGGGATGTCGACATCGATGTTCTTCAGATTATGCACGTTCGCTCCGCGTACCTCGATATGGTCTGGCTGTTTGATGTCCATAAACAAGTCTCCTCGCACGTTTTTGGAAATCAGAGGCGTACGTGATTCACGACGCGCATAGGCGGTTGGCCTTCGGCAATCCGTCGCACGTTCTCCCAAATCATCTGATAGCTTTTTCGGAAGCTGGATTCCGTGATTCCTCCGATGTGGGGGCTGAACAGCAGTTTGGCTGCGATGTCTTCGGGCTGGTTCAAAAGAGGGTGGTTTTGCTGGACGGGTTCATGGTCAAGCGTGTCCAGTCCGGCCATGGACAGACGGCCGCTCTTCAAGGCATCGACAAGAGCCTGATCATCGACCAGCTCCCCGCGGGATGTGTTGATGAAATAAGCACCCGGTTTCATTTTCTGGAAAAAAGAAGCATCGCACATGTGCTCGGTCTCTTTTGTCACTGGAAGATGGAGGCTGATGATGTCGCAGGTTGAAAGAAGTTCGTCCTGTGTCGGAACCCAGGAAGCTTGGCAGGCTTGTTCGATTTCTTCGGATGCCCGCCGCCTCTGCGTATAGAACACCCGTGCGTGGCACGCTTTCAAGATTTGCGCCGTGCATTGCCCGATGTGGCCGAAACCAATCAGACCGACTCGGCAATCCGACAAGCTCCTGAGCGTTCCTGTCGTCATGTAACGCTCTTTCACTGGCATCTGCCGGCCTTCGCGCACGGCACAGTCATTGTTTGCTACGTCCCGCAAGACGCCGAGCATGAGCAGCAGCGTTTGCTCTGCGACAGCTTCCGCGTTCATGCCTGCGGAATTGCACACGCAGACGCCACACGTTGCTGCCGTTTCCACATCAATCTGGTTGAAGGCCACACCCTCCGAATGAATCATCTTGAGTGAGGGGAGCGCACGGATCAGGTCTCCAGGGATTCTGGCAATGGCGTCCACCACGAGGACATCCGCATCCGGCATGCTGCGGGCATATTGCTCCGAGGGCAGGCCCATAGGCATGCTGACGATGCTCAGAGATTGCAAAAGCGTCGCTTCCGGCGGATAATGATGGAGGTTTTCTTCTTTTCCGATATGGAGCAGTTTCAGATGTCGCAATTTTTCCTCACTCCTCGATTCTAACGCGCTTCGTGATGTCTTCTTTTTCTTTCGACTCCGGTTCCTTTGCAATGCCGCCGAATGGCATCTGTGCGATGAGCTGGTAGCTTTCAGGAAGGGCGAAGAGCTTTTTCACGGCGTCATCAATGACGGGATTGTAGTGCTGGATATTCGCGCCGACGCCGAGCTCGCGCAGGCCGGCCCAAATGCTGATCTGGAGCATGCCGTTCGACTGCTGCGCCCAGATAGGGAAGTTTGCGGCGTAGAGCGGGAACTTGTCTTGCAGGCTCTTGACCACGTCCGTG
>OMZR01000108.1 GCA_900315575.1 uncultured Veillonellaceae bacterium | reverse complement strand
GTTCTGCCGCCACGTCGGCGTACGTATGCAGAATGCAGGGAATCTGTGCTGCGTGGCAGATGGCAAGCACGTCTTTAACGAGTGCACGATATTTGTCCTCTGCGAGGTCCTTTTCCCGCAAGATGACGGCTTTCGGCTTTTGTGCTGCCACGCGGTGCAGCTGTGCGAGGAATGCTGCTCGCCCCTCATCGCCATCGACGTCGCTGATGCCTGCCGCCTCGGCTGCGATGTGGCGGTTCGTCACGCAGATGATGTTTTCGAGGCCCTCCCCCATTTTTTGCTCAGACATAGAGATAATCGTTGAGGACGGGCTGCAATCCCTCGCCCTCCATGTCGCCATACATCGAGCGGATGCTGCGCGTGTCGCAGATTTCGAACTGCTCGTCGCCGGTCTTTTCTTCGTGCTTGCCCGTATATTTTTCCTCATGGTCACCGATGCCCGTCGAGACGCCGGCCGAGATCTTCGTCGCGCAGATTTTTGCAATGCCGTTGCGGAATGTCGCACTCTCGCGCGAAGAGACCGTGATGCCGACATACGGCAGGAACAGCCGGTAGGCGCAGAGGATCTGGCAGAGCTCGTGCTCGCCGACGTCGAGCGGGTTGATTTTCTCGTTGTTGATGATTGGCCGCAGGCGCGGGCACGACAGCGAGAACTCCGCCTGCGGATACTTGCGCTGGAGATAGTAGACATGGAGCGCCGTCGCAAGCGCGTCGCGGCGAAAATCCGAAAGGCCGAGCAGTGCCGAGAAGCCGACGCCGCGCATGCCGCCCATGAGCGCGCGTTCCTGCGCCTCGAAGCGGTACGGCCAGACACGTTTGTGGCCGAGCAGGTGGAGCGTCTCATACTTTTTGAGGTCGTACGTCTCCTGGAAAACCGTCACGTAATCCGCGCCGCACTCGTGCAGATATTTGTAGTCTGCCACATTCATCGGATAGACTTCGAGGCCGACGTTCTTGAAATATTTCCGCGCGAGCTTGCAGGCATCGCCGATATATTCGACGCTACTCTTCGCCTTGCTCTCGCCCGTCAGAATCAGGATTTCCTCCATGCCGCTGTCGGCGATGACCTTCATCTCGTGCGCGATTTCATCATGCGAGAGCTGGAGGCGCTGGATGTCGTTATAGCAGTTGAAACCGCAATAGACGCAGTAATTCTCGCAATAGTTTGCAATGTAAAGCGGCGTGAAGAGGTAGACCGTGTTGCCGAAATGGCGGCTCGTCTCGCGCTGGGCCCGATCAGCCATCTCTTCGAGGAATGGCTTGGCGGCCGGCGACAGCAGCGCCTGGAAATCCTCGATCGTCACGCGCTCATGGTCGAGCGCCCGCCGCACGTCGATGGCCGTGTACCGCTCAGGCTCATACGCATGCATTGCCGCCATCACGCGCTCGCGCACGTCGGACTTGATCTGCTCCATGTCGGGAAAATATTCCATCGGGTCCTTGCGGCACGACGGGTCGTTTTCGAGGCGGTGCTTCTTTTCGAGCGCCTTGGCGCTGAGCTTGTCCGAATCAATGAAAAAGTGATTTTCCTTTGCCATCTTGCTGCCTCCTCAGTCCCGCAGGAAACCCGTCAGCGGATCGGACGCCGCCGCACCGCGCGTCAGCACGCGGCCGAGCCCCGCGCGATACGCCTTGCGGCCCGCCGCAATCGCATCCTTGAACGCCGACGCCATAAGCGGCAAGTCGCCGGCCGTCGCGAGCGCCGTGTTCGCCATGATGGCCGCCGCGCCCATCTGCATGGCCTCGCATGCCTGCGCCGGGCTGCCGATGCCAGCATCGACGATGATCGGCGCGTCGATTTCGTCAATGAGAATCTGGATGAATTCGCGCGTCACGAGTCCCTTATTCGACCCGATGGGAGCCGCGAGCGGCATGACGGCCGCCGCGCCCGCATTGACGAGGTCGCGTGCCACATTGAGGTCGGGATACATGTACGGCAGCACGATGAAGCCTTCCTTTGCAAGCGTCTCTGTCGCGCGGATCGTTGCCTCGTTATCCGGCAGCAGATACTTCGTGTCGCGCATGATTTCGATTTTGACGAAGTCGCCGCAGCCGAGTTCCCGTGCGAGATGTGCGATGCGCACAGCCTCATCTGCCGTCCGCGCACCCGAAGTGTTCGGCAAGAGCGTCACACCCTTCGGGATATAGTCGAGGATGTTCTCATGCTCCTTCGTATTCGCGCGACGCACGGCGCATGTCACGATTTCTGCGCCTGCATCACGCACAGCCGCCTCAATCAGAGCGAGCGAATACTTGCCCGAACCGAGGATGAACCGCGAGTAAAATGTATGCCCGCCAAGATCCAAGACATCTTCCTGCTTTTCTTTTTCTGCCATCAAAAATCGCTCCTTATCTTCCGCCGCCCATGAAGCAGACAATCTCGACGACATCCCCATCCGCGAGGATCGTCTCCGCATAATCCGCTTTCGGCAAAATCACTTCATTGTATTCCACGGCAACCGCACGACTGTCATACCCCGCCTCTGCGAGATAGGCCGCCACGCTCTTGCCCGCCGCTTCGACCCGCTTTCCATTGACCTTGACCATTCGCCTCTCCTCCGAATTCCATAAAAATAAAGACCGCCCATTTGGACGGTCTTTTCGACATCGCTTTTCAAAAGCTCTCCCTACGTTGGCATTATCCAAATCAGGTTTCCGGGTCGGCAGCTCCACTGCCCTCTCAGCCTGCTCGGAGAAATCAGGAATATCTCTGCAAGCTCCCCTGCTCTTCTGTTGTCTTTTTCATTATAAAGCGAAAACGCATGAAAATCAATGCTCATTTCTCGATGGTCATCGTGCCTTCGGCCTCGACTTTCGCAAGCAGCAGGTTCGCGGCCGTATCGTAGGCATCGCCTGCCGTCAATACGTCGTTCTTGCGCTTCGGATCATAGGCATGCTTGCGCTTTCGAGGTTCCTGCACGGCTTCGAGATCGTTTTCCGGCAATTCCTGATAGGATTTGTCTTTCTCGTAGCGATTCCACTCGTCCTGCAGGGCGCGCATCTGATAGATGAACTTCGTATCGAAATCCATCTTGCTGCCATCGCCGCCGCGTTCGAGATTTTCGAGCGTTTGCCGGCGGTTTTCGGTCTTTGTTCCATCTTCGGCTTTTTCGTCGCTCGACGCTGCACCATTTTCAGACGTTGCTTCTGCTTGTCCGTGCTCCGATGATTGTGATGCCACGGTTTCTGCATTCGCTCCACTTGCCGCATCCGTTGTCGTTTCAGCTGCCTGGGTGCCATTCCCCGCGACATCCGCATCCACGCTCGTGTCCATCGAGGCCGCTCCTGTTGCTTCGCCGCCCGGGTCTGCAGCACTTGCAGTTTCGCCCGCCGAACCTGCCGCAGCTGCCGCGCCGTCCATGCCTGCCGTCACATTGACACCGCTGCCGCTTTTCGCCTCAAGCAATGCTTCCGTCGAAACCTTTGCCTGTGCCTGCACAAGCGCCATGCGAGCCTCGTTCTTCGTCTTCGCGCGCTTCAGGGCACTGCGCAGCTCATCGCGCGCTTCCTGTGCCTTCTTCGCCTTCGTGTAGAGGTCTTCGTCGGTCTCCTTGAGATACTTCATCTCCGACGCCGAAAGCTCTTTGCCGCTGCGAAGCTTTTGCTTGATACCTGCAACGCGCGCCTCGTCCGTCTTCTTGCTGACCTTCGTCGTCATCTGCCGCCAGATGTCGTCTGCCACCTGCTTCTGGATCTGCTTCTTCATATCCTGCCCGGTTTTCAACCGATACTTCGCCTCGGTCCTGAGCTCCTTGAGCTGGACATAGTCACCGATCTTTCCGATTCCTTCAAACATAGTTCCTGCCTCCCTGGCTGTCGCCACGCATCCATTTTCGATTTCATCCTTTATATCGGATGAAATCGAAAAATCTTAAGCGAAAAATGAAATTTTTCAAAAAAAGAGCAGCAGAACTGCGCCAAACAGCGTGACGAGGCTGAAGCCGCGCATCGCATTTGCGATGGGCACTCCAATGGGGCCGAAGAGCGATGGCATGATGCGCCGCACCTCGAAAATCAGGAACGCCGCACCGAAGAGGATGAAGGATGCGATTCCCGTCCAAACGCCATAGCAGAATGCAGCCAGCGCGACAATCATGCTCGCGATCTCGCCACGCGCATATTTCGTTGGCTGCACCTGCACTTCTTTTCGGTCAAGCAATGCACGACTATGCTTGACACCGAGTTCGTCCGTCAGCTCTTCATCACGCGAAAACCAGCGATAATGAAACGCCATGACCTTCCCTCCTCAAAAATTCACGCGCCGTAATACGATTGCACGCCCGCGATGACATCCGGCAGCATGTCATAAAGATTTTGTCCAGGGCACGCCGTCGCATTGAAATCGCGATGGCCCTTGATCGTGCGGCTGCCCGGCCGCAGGCCGTACATCTGGCAGAGACGCGCGACGAGCTGCTCTGCCGCATCGAGCTGCGCGTCCGTCGGCACAGCCTCTTCAAAATTTCCGACAATGTTCACACCAATGCTGTGCCAATTTTCTCCATAACAATGCGCACCGACCGTATCACGTGGCCGCCCGCGCTCGATCGTGCCATCCTTGCGGATCAAATAATGATAGCCGATGCCCGCCCAGCCATTTGCGAGATGCCATTGATGCACCGTTTCCGCTGAGACATCAGCATTTGTATTGCCGATGTGATGCAAAATAATGACGTCCGTCGCGTCACGATTTTCAAGCGAGCGGAAGCGCAGATACGTCTCCCGGATCGGCATGCCTTCACCGCCACGCGTCTGCCAGGCCGCCTCTGCAAAACGTGGCAACGCCATCGGCAGCAGCAAAGCGCCAGCCATCATGCGGCAGCCATTCTCGATAAATTTCCTACGATTCATGAAACAAAAATCCCCAGTCTGAAACTCTAACATCATATTATAGAGAATCCGTCTGAAAAAATCCAGAAGATACGTTCTGTACTCCCAAAACTTTCCATTTTTGATTTCATGGATTCTTGTTGTTTTTACAAGATTTCTCATGTATAATGAAAGAAAGCAGATAAAGCATGACATTTCAAAGGGGTGAGTCATCATGCTGGGCATCGAGCGTCGTCGCAAAATCATGGACAAGTTGAATGAAGAGCGAAAAGTCTACGTTTCCGAACTTGCGAAGCTCTTCGGCGTCACAGAGGAAACCATCCGACGTGACCTCGAGAAGCTCGAAGGCAAAGACCTTCTGCGCCGCAGCTACGGCGGTGCTGTGCTCAACGAGCACACGAATGATGACATCTCCTTCGTCAAGCGCAGCACGATTCTCAGCGAGAACAAGCAGGCCATCGCCGAGCGCGCCGCCCGCCTCGTCAGTGACGGCGACACCATCATGGTCGACGCAAGCACGACGTGCCTCGCGCTCGTCAGCGCGCTTCAGAAAAAGAAAGGTCTCACAATCATCACAAACTCCGTGCGCCTCGTGCACGACTACCTGCAGGGACCGTTCCATCTGATCTCGACGGGCGGCGTCGTGCGCACGAATTCCTGCGCTCTCGTCGGCGACGTAGCACTCGCAACGCTCCAGCGCTACAACGTCGATCTCGCCCTCGTCAGCTGCAAAAGCCTCGACCGCGAGCACGGCATCATGGAATCCAACGATGCCGAAAGCACGATCAAGGTCTGCATGGCCGCCCGTGCCAAGCGCGTCATCCTGCTCGCCGACCACACGAAATTCGGCAGCACCGCATTCGTCCACGCCCTTGATTTCGACCGCATCGACGTCCTCGTCACCGATGAGCCTGTCAGCACGACCTGGCGAAATTTTCTCGAAAAAAAGCAGATTGAACTCATTGACTGAACTTGCATTCCTTTTCAAAAAAATTGTGCGTTCCCTCATCAGGAACGCACAATTTTTTTTGCCCTTTCGCCTCAGAACGTATGTGACACGCCGAGCGAAAATCCAACGCCATTGTAGCCTGGATTGTGGCTGTGCATGCCATTCGAGGAATGATGGAAGATGTATGCGAGGCTCACGGCGTCCTTCGTTGTCGCATGGTAGATAAGGCGCGGGCCGATGCGCCAGAGAAAGCCGTAGGCACGGCCGTCGCCCGGGTGGGCCTGATTGTAAAACAGCAGCGAGCCTGTTCCATCGATGCTGCCTGTGAGCTTGCCTGCAAGCGGCCGCTCCCAGCGGAGCATCATCGACGGGCCGAAACCGACGGCCTCGGAATCGCGGTAAATGCCGTCTTCTGTCGTATAGCCGACCGGACGGCTCAGCGTCCCGCCATACCAGACGGCGATATTGTCAACATCACGATACTTGCGATAAATATGGATGTTATAGTCGTCGATATGGCGATCGTGGAAGAAACGTCCTTCGAGATACTCCGTCTGGATCTCCCATGTGCGCGTCGGCTTCGTTTGCACTTTCTCAGCTGCCTGTTCTTTGGCAGCTTTCGCTTCCTCTTCCTGCTGCCATTGCGTCTTTTCATGCTTCGACGTCGCATCGACAGCAGCGGCCTCCGTCTCATAGGGGGCATCGACGCCTTCCACGGTTTTGGAAGGTTCCGGCGTTTCTGCTGCTGCGCTAGCCGGAAGCATCGCCCCCATCACCAGCGCACCCGAAAGCAGGCCTGTGATCGCCAAACCGACATTTTTCTTCCGATTCATCATCATCCACTGCCTTTTCTGAAAGATACTTCTATCTTATCACAAATCGCGCGGCTTTGTTGAACAGTGCGCTGGCCCGTCGTAACGCACGTCGAGCAGATAGAGCCCGCGCGCCGGTGCCGTGGCGCTGGCCTGCTGGCGGTCGCGCGAAGCGAGGATGCGCTCAAAATCTGAAACGGTCAGCACGCCGAGACCGACGTTTGCGACCGTGCCGATGACATTTCGCACCATGTGATAGAGGAAGCCGCTGCCATGGATGCGGCAGGTGAGAAGCCCATCGCGTTCCTCGCCGATGGTCGCCTCGTACATCGTGCGGACGGGGCTCATCGGCGCGCCGCCTGAGGCGCGGAACGCCGAAAAATCATGCGTGCCAAGGATGACGTCGAGCGCGGCCTGCATGGCCGCGATGTCGAGCGGACGGCGGATGTACCAAGCATAGCGCGCCGTCATGGGGTTCGGCGTCTCACCTGTCTGGATGCGGTAGAGATAGGTCTTCGAGGTCGCCGAGTGGCGCGCCGAAAACTCGCGGTCGGCTTCCCAAGCTTTTTTGACCGTGATGTCATCGGGCAACAGGCTGTTGACGGCGCGTGCGATGCGGTCGGTCGGGATCGTGCCATCCGTAAAGAAATTCACGACCTGCCCATAGGCATGGACGCCGGCGTCTGTGCGCCCGGCCGCCGCGAGCTCGATGGAGTCGCCGAAAATCGTTTCGAGCTTTTCCTCGAGCACGTTCTGTACGGCGATGATCGGCGGCGTCTGGCGCTGGAATCCCGCATAAGCCGTGCCATCATAGGCGACCTGAAGCGCGATGTTGCGGCGGCGCGCCTTCATCATCTCTTTGTGTTCTTTTTTCATGAATCAGAGAAATCCTTTCGGGAACAAGATGGCAACGGCCGTGAGCGCGACGATCAGCACAGCTGTCGCGCCCCATGCCACATAATCGAGCGGCGCAAATCGCAGTTCCTTCATCTGCGTGCGGCCGATGCCGCCGCGATAGCAACGCGCCTCCATCGCCATCGCGAGCTCGTCAGCACGACGGAACGCCGAAATGAAGAGCGGCACGAGAATCGGCACGACGTTTTTGAGACGGTGCAGGATGCTGCCCGTCAAAAAATCCGCGCCGCGCGACTGCTGCGCTTTCATGATCTTGTCCGTCTCCTCGATGAGCGTCGGTACGAAGCGCAAAGCAATCGTCATCATCATCGCAAGCTCGTGCGCAGGCACGCCGATGGATTTGAGCGGCGAAAGAATCGCTTCGAGCGCGTCCGTGAGCTTCAGCGGGCTCGTCGTGAATGTCAGGAGCGATGACAGCAGCAATAGCAGTGCGAGGCGCAGGCAGATAAAGAAGCCGCGCACGAGCCCTTCCCATGTTGCCGTGAGAATCCAGAGGTGGAAGAGCGGCCTGCCATCTGCGCTGAAAAGATGAATCAGGAACGTAAACAGGATGATCCACCAGAGAGGCTTCAGCGAACCGATCTGCGTCTTCATCGGCACGCGTGAGACGACCATGCAGCCAAACGTCAAGAGTGTCAGCACGAGATAAGCGACGGGCTGGTCAAAGACAAAGATGGCGATGATCAGGAAGAACAGCACGGCAATCTTCGTGCGCGGATCAAGCCGGTGCAGCACGGAGTTGCCTGGAAAATACTGGCCGATCGTGATGTTATTGAGCATCGTTCCCCCTCCTTCTCTTCTGATTCTGTGTCGATGTCAGCGCCCGCTCGATGGCGCGGGCCGCCTGCTCCGGCGTGCGCGAGAGCAAGTCATCTGGATTCAGCGGCACGCCAGCCGACTGGATGCGCGTCAAAAGCGTCATGAGCTGTGGCGGCCGCAGGCCGGCCTTGGCGATGGTCTCCGTCTGCGGAAACACCTCGGCTGGGCTGCCGGAAAGCAGCATCTCGCCCTGCCGCATAACGACGACGGTATCGGCGAGCTGGAAAATATCATCCATATTATGCGAGACGAAGATGATCGTCGTGCCTTCCTTGCGGTGCAGTTCCCCAATCGTTGCAAGCAGATCCTTGCGTCCCTTCGGGTCGAGGCCTGCCGTTGGTTCGTCGAGCACGAGATATTTCGGCTGGAGCGCCAAGACGCCCGCAAGCGCAACGCGGCGCATCTGCCCGCCCGAAAGCTGGAAGGGCGAACGGTCACGGTATGTCTCGAAATCAAGATGGACGAGTGCCATCGACGCGCGGACGCGTTCCTCGACCTCGGTCTCGTCACAGCCGAAATTTCGTGGGCCAAACGCGATGTCTTCGAAAATCGTCTCCTCGAAGAGCTGGTGCTCGGCATACTGGAACACCATGCCGACGCTGCGCCGTGCGGCCAGCGCCTTCGCCTTCTCGGACTTTCCTTTCGGCGAAAGATTGACGCCATCGACGAGCACCTGCCCTGATGTCGGCGTCAAGAGGCCGTTGAGATGCTGGAGAAGTGTCGACTTGCCCGAGCCCGTATGGCCCGCAATCGCGACAAAGCCGCCTTCCTTGATGGAGAGCGTCACATGCTGGAGCGCCTTGCGCTCATAGGGTGTGCCCGGCATATAGGTATAACTGATGTCCTGCAGTTCAATCGCCAAGAGCCGCGCCTCCCTTTTCTTCTGCATACCCCGTCGCCGCGCCAAGCGCCTGCACGAGGTCTTCTTCCGTCACGATGGCCTGCGGCAAGTCGATGCCGTCCGCCCGCAGCCGTGCGCCAAGCTCGACGGAAAGCGGCACGTCGAGGCCGAGCTTCTGGAGTTCGTCCACCTGCGCAAAGACTTCGCGCGGCGTGCCATCCATCGCGAGATGGCCGTGATCGAGCACGATGATACGGTCAGCAGCGGCCGCTTCTTCCATGAAATGTGTGATGTAGACGATAGTCTTGTGCTGCTCCTTGTGAAGCTGCTTGACAACCGCGAGGATTTCCGCGCGCCCTTCCGGGTCGAGCATGGCCGTCGCTTCGTCGAACACGAGACATTCCGTCTGCATCGCGAGCGCTCCGGCAATCGCAATGCGCTGTTTCTGCCCGCCCGACAGCAGGTGCGGCGCAAACGAGCGGAACTTCGTCATGCCGACAACAGAGAGCGCCTCATCGACACGGCTCCGGATCTCCTTTGGCGGCACGCCAAGATTTTCTGGGCCGAACGCCACGTCATCCTCGACGATGGCGGCGATGAGCTGGTTGTCGGGATTCTGGAACACCATGCCGACCTTC
>OMZR01000062.1 GCA_900315575.1 uncultured Veillonellaceae bacterium | reverse complement strand
CAATCTTCACCCATTGGGTAGAGGGATGGAAAGCAGCGTTACGTTAGTTATGGCAAGGGATCGACAATCCCGATCCTTTGCTTGTTGAATAATTCAGGAGTAATGCGGGATGCCGCCGAGAATGGCATAATACGTCAGCTGCGTCTGCAAGGAACTATGCGGGAAAAATCCACGGGATTCTCGGAAGGAAAGCGGCTGCAAGCGATAGATGCCAGTAGCACGTCCATACAGGGGATTCTTTTCTCCGAGCAAATCCCGCTCGATAAAGCTGATCGAGCTGCCGCAGAGAACCAGCATGACATGTTCTCTCTGCAACACATGGTCCCAGAGATTCTGTAAAATGGATGGGATGGCGCGACTGCCTTGCGCCATGTATGGAAACTCATCGATGATCAGAAGTTTCTTGCCATCGCCGGGAAGCTCCAACATGCTCTTCAAAGCTGTCTCCCACGTTTCAAATGTGTTGACATATTGACTCGCTGGCATCCCTGTGGCCAGCATCCGACGGGAGAAACGCGCCAGCTGCTCATCATCTGTGCATTCGTTGCAGGCATAGAAAACCGCCTGCTTGTCTTTGGCGAATTGGTGCAGGAGTTCCGTTTTGCCAATGCGGCGGCGTCCATACAAAACAATGAGTTCTGCTTTTGCAGATTGATAACGCTCATTCAGAAAGTCGAGTTCCTTTTTCCGTCCGACAAACATACAAGTCACCTCCACTTATATAATCTTGATTATTATAATCAAGATTATATAAGTGAAATTATATAAAGTCAAGACGTGGGAATATAAAAATAAGGCACGCTCTAAATGAATAAAAATCCGAGCGTGCTTTTTCATCGCTCAAAGTATAAAATAATATTTGATTGATAAAATAGAAGCATTGATTTAGACTTTACCTTACATTTTGGAGGCAGATAACGATGCGGATTGGTTATGTCCGTGTTTCGACAGTCGAGCAGCATGAAGAACGACAGATTATCGAGCTGCAAGAAAAAGCGAATGTCGAGAGAACGTTTCTCGACAAACTGTCCGGCAAAAATACGGAACGGCCGGAGCTCCAGAAGATGATCGACTTCGCCCGCGAAGGCGACACAATCTATGTCTCGGAGTTTTCGCGTCTCGCGCGCAGTACGAAAGATTTGCTCGACATCGTGCAAAAGCTCCGAGACAAAAAGGTGCAGGTCGTTTCGCTCAAGGAAAACTTCGACACAACGACACCGGCAGGCGAGCTTGCGATGACGCTCTTCGCCGCCATCGCGACGTTCGAGCGGAAGATCATGCTCGAGCGCCAGAAGGAAGGCATCGCCGTCGCGAAAGCGAAAGGCGTCTATCGCGGACGGCACCAGAAAGCAAAGCCGTATAATTGGAAGGAACTTGTCGAAAAATATCAGCGCAGGGAGATTCGTTCCGTCTCCGAGCTCATGCGCATCGCGGGTTGCAGCCGGCCGACTATCTATAACTGGCTCAAAGAATCCGGTATCGAGATTCATCCGCTGAAGTGGCAGCCGTATGCGAAGAGCCATCATTAAAATGCTTCTGGTAGAGTTCCTCCACCAGGGCATGAATGGCTTTCCTGTCGTTTGGATCGAGTGCGAGATATTTACGCAGCATCTCTTCCATCGACATTTCTGACGACTTTCTATTTTCAACACCGAGAATGAAGTCCGTGCTGACACCGAAAAGCTTTGCGAGCTTCATGGCTTGGCGCGTCGGCTGGGTGACGCCGTTTTCGTACTTGTTGTAGGCCGTCCGCGTGATGCCGAGGAAATCCGCCACGTTTTGCTGTGACATGTGCTTCGCCTTGCGTAGCTGGCGAAGCCGCAGGGCTGTTGTCGTCCTCCTCATGATCCATGCCCCCTTCGTGGAAAGTTTTTGCTTTCATTCCACGAGAAACGGCAAAAATCCTGCTCTTTCCAGAAAGCCGTCCTGCAATAGCTTTCAGACGCTTGTCTTCCTCACCGCGCCATGTTACGATGGAATCAGAAAGGAACCAGCGAACAGAAAGAGGGCGAGCATCATGCGAGAAAACGAGCTTCAGGAAAAGGCCGTTGTCGGCGGGATGACGGAAAAAGACTGGGAGGAGTTCTACGGCAAGTCTGAGGAAGAGCAAGACGCCTTTTGCCGGGAGCGGTTGCGCAAGTTCGGCCTCAGCCGGTCATTCGAGCGAGAAAGCTACATCTTCCAGTACAAGGACGGCGACGCGCCATCGTTCCGGAAAGTTGTTCTTCTCACAGAGAACGACGAGAAGTTCCCCTTCAAAGCCGATGACTTTTTGGATTTCCGCATCGAGAAAATCGACCGATGCATGTATCTCGGACATGAAGTGACCATGTATCATGGCGTGTACATGCGCATCAAGAAATCTGCCAACAGAGAACTGATCGATCACTACATCACAGGCCAGGAAATCCGCGACTGGCTCTTCGAGCGCTTGATTTTCTGGAGCGACATCTACAGCATCGCTGTGGACGAAGCCCCGTTCTGCGACATAGACTTTTCGGACTGTTCATGGGCAGCCGAAACCATGGGATGTTCTGTTGCAGATTGCATGAACGGTGGCCAGCTTACATTCCTTGATAACGAGGAGAATCTGGTCATCTATATCGAATAGAGCATGAGAAAACCGCCATCCAAGCAGACAATCTCTGCAAGGGTGGCGGCGTTTTCATGTCTGTCTTTCGTTTACAAAAGCTGCAAGCGCAGCGGAGAATGCGTCAGGACTTCCGCTGGCGAGAGCCGTTTGGAGGTCTGCTTGCTGCTTCTGATGCAGAGCGCGGGAGGCTTCGCTCGCCTGTTCCATCTGCGCTGCATATTCCTGACGGCGTTGCTCAATGGCTGCTTGGCAATCCTCGACATGGCGCTGGATGTCCGCTCGCTTTGCGGATTCTTCCTGATGTTTCTGCACCATGCGAGGCACGGCGTTCTGCATCTCATGCCAGAGAGTTTGTCGGAACGCTTGCCTATCATTCATCGTTGTCATGGAACGTCACCTCCACCAGCTGGCTGAGCCAGTCGCACGCATCCTTGCTCTCCTGTCTCCAGCCACGCGTCGCGATGACGGTGACCTGGACAGTATCGCCAAGAGCAGGATCGATACTGGCTCCCCACATCATATTTCCATCTTCTGCGATTTTGTCCGTGATGACGTCCATAAGTTTCTCAGTTTCCGTCATCGTAATATGATCTTCACTTCCTGTAATGCGCAGGAGGATGCCTCGCAGAGAAGATGGCGGCCAGCCGAGATGCCGCATGGCTTCTGCGATGGCAGTCACGCTTGCGCGTTCGCCTGTCGATGCAGCCATGCTGACGCGTGCACAGTCCGTACCATGGAACAGGGAAAAGACGTCCGCGATGTCAATCCCCAAGAAATCTTTCTGCGGCAATGCCATGCGCAGCAGCGGTGCTGCAACTTTTTGGCAAACATCTTCGCTATCCGACCGAATCAGTACATCCGTTCCCATCTGCCAAGAAGAACGCACCACTTCATGGCAGGCCGCGATTTCGAGGCCGAGCACCCTTCCGCCAATTTTCGTAGCCGTTCCAAACTTTTTCACGACGTCGGTCGCGACCTCTGCACGGTTGTAAATCAGGAACCGATATGGCTGTTCATGAGGAAAGAGGATTTGTGGCACATCATCGAGCGGCTCGGTCATCGTGTACAGATCCAGCTGCTCTCCCAGCTGGGCGTTCAAGTTTTGTGCTACACGGGTCGCGCTCTTGCCCAGTGCGAGCACGGGAATCGTTGTTATTTTCTTTTCCATGGTGCATTCCCTCCCATCATCCCCACCTGCCGAGAATCTTGTCGGAACGATCGCGGCTCTGTGCATACTGTGCCTGTTGCATTGTGAGCAATGTATCGAGTGTCTGCGAGAGCATCTGCGGATTTCCAACGACCTCCGGACGGTGCAGGAGACTGCCCACGTCCTGACATCGCTGCATTTCAAGCGCCGTGTCCCCCTCAATCTGGCTCTGCAGGAGCTTGCCGCTCGTTTCGATGGCTGCGACGCGGCACTGCGTTTCACCTTCGATGGCGGTGCGCTTCGTGCGCTCCTCTTCGCGCTTGCCGAGGTAGTTCGTATAGCCCGTGACGATTTCTTTTGCCAGGGGGGCAAGGGCTGGGATCACATTTGTAAGAATCATGGGTGCGATAGCTGCTGGAACTGGCATCGTGAAGTCTCCTTTCAAAATGAACATAGAGGTTTTGGCTCAAATCAACGGTCGTATTCGCGTTCCAAGAGGTCGAGTGCCTGCCGTGCGGCCTTCGGA
The DNA here is from genome assembly GCA_900315575.1 of uncultured Veillonellaceae bacterium. Lineage (GTDB taxonomy): Bacteria > Bacillota > Negativicutes > Selenomonadales > Selenomonadaceae > Selenomonas_C. Next base: position 11,477 of record OMZR01000062.1, on the reverse strand, counting down.
TTTCCCTGCCAGATGGCGGCATCCAGGGCATCGAGCCCCATCTGCCGCACGGCGGCCTGTTGCTCGGCACGCCCTCGGAGCTCAGCCGCCTGCACTCGCTGGACGGCTTCGGCGCGCGCGCAGGCAAGCTCCGCCGCTGCATCTGCCTCGGCGTGTGCCGTCAGCTCCGCAGCGCTTGGCGGCAGGACGCCGAAGATGCGGGCAAACCATTCTTTTGTCGGATTGCGAGAATTGTCTTTCATGAGGATGCCTCCCTTCAATAATAGACGAGCGGAATGCGCAGGTGGAGCGGATGATGCATCGAGGGCTGCTCGGGCACCTCGGCGAGAATGCGCTCCAGCTGCGCGAGATAGCGGTCATAGGCAGCAGCCGTGGAGCCGTCGGACTTGCAGATCTGCACACGCAGGGAATCGCGGATCAGCACGGAGATGTCGCAGATAGTCTGCCAGGCGTCAGCTTCTTCCTGCGTGAACGTCTTCTGGCGCTGCGCCTCAGAGAGCGCTGCCATGTGGCGCTGCAAGCGGCGATAGAGCTCGCGGAGCGTCTGCTCCTCGCTCTGCATCGAGGCGAGCGTGGCCGCTATGGCATCGGCCTGCGTCTTCATCTCCGCGACCGCCTTGCGCACCTTGGCCAGGTATTCGCGCGCCTTGTAGCGGTTCTCCTGTGCGATGTCGAGGTCTCCCTGCGTATCGTCATGCAGGAGGCCCAGAAGGGACAGACCGCCCCCGAGGCCGCCGAAACCGCCGATGACGCTGCTCGTCATAGAGCCAAAGGAAGGCAGCGCGGGAGACGAGCTAGCGGACGCCATGTCCGGTGCACAGCCGACGCGCTGCTGGATGTCGAACGCCTGGAAGCGATGGATCTGTGGCGTAATTTCCTGTTCGACACTGCGGCCGATGCGCTTCTTCAGCTCCGCGAGCGTCTCCGCCTGCTGCTGCAGCTGCTGTCCCAAGTCTTCCGTTTTGGCCTGCAAGCGGGCAATGTCGTGCGAGCGGAGCTCGTTCGCCTCGTCGAGCGCTTCCTGCGCCTCGTCGTTGCAGCGCTCCGTCTGGCGGCGACGTTCCTTTCGCTCGGGATTCAGCACATCTTTGATCGTCTCGGTCACGACTTCGTTCACAGCATCCCCGAGGGGGTCATGGTGCGGAAAGACGCTCGGTGCGCGATGGCTGCTGCCGCCGAAGCCTCCACCAAAACCACCGAAAGAACCGCCGCCCATCAACATATCGAAAATACCCATTTACACACACGTCCTTTCGTTTCCACAGGTGAACTTGATGTAATAAAGATACCACCTCGCATCTGAGAAACGTGCAAAATCTCCTGCAAGCAACGAATTTCTTGCCACGGGTGCGGATGGATGCTATACTAGGGCTAGAAATAATTTTTTCGTTTTTGCCCCGAAAAACGGGGGAGGTTGCAACAAAAAATCGTGGACACGATGAGCCATTGAAAATCAAGGGCTGACATGATGTTTTCGGAGATTTTGAAAACACGGTGTCCACGAAAAATAGCCTCTTTTCGATGGGAAAACGGGAAGGTTGTGAAAATCTCTGTCTGGGCCCAGTAAATTCGCGGGCTGCGAGAGACAGAGTCGCGCGTATAGCATTGCCGCTTGCGGCATTGAAACATTGCATTACAAAGGCAGATCTTATTCGTGCTGCTAGGTCGCGCGTATAGCATTGCCGCTTGCGGCATTGAAACTTTTGAACCCTCTTCTTTTTATCAGAGTAACACAGTCGCGCGTATAGCATTGCCGCTTGCGGCATTGAAACTTGCAAAGTCTGATCATCATGATGCTAATGATGTTGGTCGCGCGTATAGCATTGCCGCTTGCGGCATTGAAACCCTTAAAGATACCATTCTTCTCCAATAGTCATAAACGTCGCGCGTATAGCATTGCCGCTTGCGGCATTGAAACTCCTTGTAGACTTCTGCCATCTCCAGCGGCGTGATGTCGCGCGTATAGCATTGCCGCTTGCGGCATTGAAACAGTGTGCCGAAGGTATAGGAAAGGCCGCAGCCGAGTCGCGCGTATAGCATTGCCGCTTGCGGCATTGAAACTTCTGAAGAAAAGCGATATTATTGTCTCTCTTGAGTCGCGCGTATAGCATTGCCGCTTGCGGCATTGAAACTCCAGGGTATGGCACTGTATCTTGGCCGCAACAAATGTCGCGCGTATAGCATTGCCGCTTGCGGCATTGAAACATAATCTTTGCTTCTGAAACCTTTCTTTCAACCTGGTCGCGCGTATAGCATTGCCGCTTGCGGCATTGAAACTCATCAGAAGTACAATACTTATTCGCAATTCTCGGAGTCGCGCGTATAGCATTGCCGCTTGCGGCATTGAAACTATGTATACCAAATATGTTTCTGGATTACTACTAGAGTCGCGCGTATAGCATTGCCGCTTGCGGCATTGAAACCACTTCCTTCACCCTCATGCGTGGTGTTACAGACTTGTCGCGCGTATAGCATTGCCGCTTGCGGCATCATAAAGAGACCGTTGCAGTCAGCAATTTTGCTGCTGCACGGTCTTTTTTCGTATGTCGATCTGCGCTTTCAGACAGGCTCGTAAGACGTTGCTGCGTCGAAGGGCCAGCCGTTGACTTCGATGGTGTGATCTTTGATGCGGAGTTCCATGGCGTGGTTCGCCCCTTGATATTCGATGCCTTCCGGGTAGGCATCCGTGAGCCGCCAGAGACGCTGATTTTTGGAGCCGATGAAGGAGCGGCGCGTGTCTGGCTGCTCTTGCAGGAACGGGCCATCGACGAGGAGGTCGGTGTGCGAAAGAAGCTCCTGCACATCCTCATCCGGCAGGGCGCGCAGTTCTTCATAGAGGAATCCGGTGAAGAGCAGGACGGTTTTCCCGCGCGTTTTCGCCCAGCGCGCGAGCCCGGCAGCTCCTGCGGGCTGGAGGACGGGCTCGCCACCGATGAGGGAGATGCCTTCGATGTCCGGCGATGATTCAATCTCTTTTTCGAGACGCTTTGTGAGTGCGTCGAGCGGGACGAGGTGGCAGGCCGTCAACGGCTGCATTTCAGGATTGCAGCAGCCGGGGCAGGCGCGCCGACAGCCCTGGAACCAGATGGCGATGCGGAGCCCCGGGCCTTCGGCGCGCGTCCGGAGTCGGATGGATGCGAGGTTCATGAGCGTCATGGAGCGCCCTCCTTTTTTCATTCGAAGTAGAACATGCCGCTCTGCGGATGTACCTTGATGGTGATCTTCCGTCCCTGGAGGCTCTCGTAGAACTCGAAGATGTAGTTGCCGAGCGGCTTTACGATCTGCGTGTCGAGGCAGTTGAGCGCACCGCGCCCGCCCTGTGTCCGGTCGGCACGCTGCAGCAGGAGTGTATAAGCGAGGTCTGGCTGCTCGAAGTCAATCGTTGCGTCATAGAGTTCCCGGACTTTTTTCTGGATGTTTTTCTGGAACTTTGATGCGAGGATGCTCTTGTAGACAGCATCGTCCTTGATGAAGTTGAACGGGACGATGTTGTCGCCGATGCGGTTCAGGAGCTCCGGCCGTCCGAGGCCGTCTGGTTTTGGCGCATTGAACTTTTCCTGCACGGTCTCGATGAAATACCTGCGCACATCTTCCTGGCTTTTCTCAAAGGGTGCGCCAGCAGCTCCGAGATTAGACGTGAAGATGATGAACGTTTCCGAGAACGAGACGGTCTCTCCTTTGCTGTCGGTCAGCCGTCCGTCTTCGAGAATCTGGAGGAACTTGTCGAGGATGGAGGGATGTGCTTTCTCGATCTCGTCGAACAGCAGCACGCAGAACGGCTTTTCGCGCACGGCGTTCGTGAGCTGGCCGCCTGCCTCGTAGCCCGTATATCCCGGAGGCGCGCCGATGAGGCGCTGGTCGCTGTGCTCCTGCTGGTACTCGCTCATATCGAAGCGGATGCAGGCGTCTTCGTCGCCGAAGATGAATTTCGCGATGGCTTTCGCAAGCTCGGTCTTGCCGACGCCGGTCGGTCCGACGAAGAAGAGCGTGCCTTTCGGCTTGGATTGTTTTGTGGAGTACAGGAGGCCGGACATGCCGGTGAAAGCGCTCGTGATGACGTCGTGGATTTTCTGGATGGCCTGATCCTGCCCTTTGACGCGCTCGCGGAGGCTGGCATCAAGCGTGCGGAGCTTTCCGACGTCGAGCTCTTTCCACGGGCTCGTCTTTTCGCCATATTTGTAGAGGCTGACGAGCTTGGAGCATGTCAGGCTGGCATCCTGCTGCTGGCGCGATGCCTTGATCATCTGCGCGATATCGAGGAGCGTGCAGCCATCAAGCGCATCGATGAAGTCCGCCTTCGTGCGCGGATCAGCGCCGACCGGCTGGTCGAGCAGAAAGAGGTCCTGATGCGCCGTGACAAAGCGCTCGCGCTCCGTGCGCGTCGGCAGCGGGACAGAGATGGCGGCAAAGAGCGGATGATGGAGGTAGGCCATCGGCGGCATGGCCGCACGGTCGTGCAGGAGGAAGACGATGATATTGCGGACGTCTTCGAGCGCTGTATCGCCGAGGACGTAATTCCTGGCAGAGAGGACGGACTTGCCGAGGCGGGCGAGCATGACCCGCTCTTTTTCGCTGAGACTGTTCGGATTTCCGAAGAGGTAGTCGGAGAAGTCGATGAGGATGGCCGTCCGGCGTCCTTCAACATCCAGCTGCGCGGGGAGCTCGGCAAAGAAATCCTCGATGCTGACGGGACGAGGAAGATCGGCGGGGGCTGCATCTGCAAACGGGCTGACGCCCGCAGGCGGCTGCGCCAGATACGGCGTGCCCCCTGCGGCCATCTGCGGCGGCGTCATGCCATGGCGGAGCTGCCTCGATGCTTCATCGTAGCCGGAGATTGGATCCCAGCGGAGGATGCGGTCATAGCCTTTCTCTTGGAGCTTTCGCCGGACGGCGCCGGCGACGTTCTCTTTCCCATCGGCACCGACGAAGTCGAGCGTGTTGCCAGAGAGCAGGATGGCCGAGCGGAATCCGCATTCGCGGCCAAAGCGTTCGAGCCAGAGCGGTTCGATGGGATTTCTGCTGCTGATGTTGTTCCTGTCCGTCATGATCAATTCCTCCCCATGGTATTCGAGTTCGTCACATCATAGGCATCGGCAGAGAGCCGGTCGGGGTTCTCCCAAAGCGTGCGCTCATCCGAGAAATGGACGCCATAGCACTGGTCGAGCTTCGTCGTCACGACTTCGATGTCTTTCAGACATTCGTTGCCCTGATACTGGTCAAACGTATACTGGACCTTTCCGTTCTTTGCGAGCTGGAAGAATGCGCGCTTGCCCGAAGGCTTCTGCGCATAGATTTCGACGATGCCGTCGCGCAACTGGCAGCCGACGTCAAAACCGAGCGCCTGAAGTTCCTGCACGACGCTTTCTGCACAGGCACGGCGCAGGTCTTCTGAAACGGCAATCGCATCGGCTTCTTCCTCCGCTGCCTGAAGTTCCTGCTGGAGGTCGTCCGTGTGCGTCTTCGCCTGCGCTGCTTTTTCACGGATGGTGCGGAGCTTTTCGCGGAGTTCGGCGGTCTTTGCATTCTCCTGCATTGGCATGGTATCTTCGATGTCCTGCACCTGTGCGGCGACGGCTTCCGCCTGATGCTCGGCGCACGTCGTCTCCTTCCAGGCAGCAACTTGCGTTTCGGCGTGCTGGCGGATGGCCTCGACGCGTGCAGCAATGTCGCTGTCGCCAATCGTCCCAGCTGCGATTTCTTGCCGCAGGGTATCGATTTCCTGTGCGGCGAAATGCGCCGTGATGGGATGCATCGTGGCAAGCGCATCAAAGAAGACTTTTTGGCGTGCGGCGTCTGCGGCAGCCCGTTCGCGCTGGAGGGCCGCGCGGCGCTCGGCTTCTTTCTGGGCAAAGGCTTCCTGTGCGGCGCGTGCGAGCGATGACAGGTTGTGGATATAGCCGCCAACGGACATGGAAATGTCGCGCGCTTCGACGGGATCATCATCGAGCCGCGCTGCGATGGCGTCGAGATCACGGCGCAAGCGCTTCATTTCCTCGGGCAGGAGATCGCTGGTGCCCTGTGCGCAGAGGGAAGCATAGATGCGCTGATAGCGTTCCAAAAATTGTCCCGTCTTTGCGCGGACGCGCTGGCGGAAGAGTTTTTCCCGGAGGGCTTTCTGCAGACGGATTTCTGCACGGTAAGAACGGCTCATGCGACATTCCCCTTTCTTTTCTGGAACCCATAAACATCATGGATGGCTTTTTGCAAGCGTACCTTGGCGGCATCCTGCGTTTCCTTCGGCAGAGCCGCAAGGATGCCGTTGCTCATCGTATGGAGCGTCGTCATCTGGCAGGAGGCGGCGAGCAGCAGCAAGGCACGGATGTCCTGTGCCGCATACGCAGCCGCTGTCTGCTTTGCCCAGGAGGGGAAGTCGAATGCGGCCGCGGGCTCATAGAGCACGGGGAGCTCACGCTGGAAATCCCCCGCATGGACGGGAAGGATGTCGGCATGAAATGCACGTGCGTTACTTTCGAGAAAGGCACCTGCTTGCGGCATCGGAGCGGGGAGCTCCATACGGATGCGGCGCGCTTTCGGATTGACGGTGATGGCGAGTGCGGGGGCATCGAGCAGGACGGCGAGGCGCGGCGCATCTTTCCCCTCCGGCAGGAGCGCGGCCTGCCCGAAGGGGAGCAGGCACCAATCCGGATGCTCTGCGAGGGCCGTGCGCAGATAGGGCTCGGCTTCGTGCAGCGGATGAAGCGCGCGGATTCGGGAAACGTCGTCTGGCGTGAGCTGCGGGAGCGCCCGGCCTCCCGCGTCGCCAAAGTCGAGACGCTGAAGTGCCGCCTGCACGATGCGCTCGTCCGTGACGCCTTGGAGCGTGGCGCCGAGCTCCGGCGTGAGGGCGAGCTCCCGCGTGACGGTGCGCCAATGAATCTCTGGCGGCAGATCGGAACGGATGCCGTCCACCTTCGTCTGCGGTGTGAGCCAGGCCCAGGCACCCCGCTGCCGCTTCTTGCGGCGGCGCTCGATCTGTTCCTGGACGGCTCGGACGGGAAACGGCGTCTGCTGTGCCTCTGTTGCATCCGCGAGCGCGAGGCCGCGCGGTTCTGCCGGATAGGCAGCCAGATCGGGCAGCAGTGTCTGCTTCTCGATGTCGCAGAGGACGCGGACAGAGGATTCCGTGGGTTCGACGGGGAGCCTTCCGTCGCGAAGGAACTGGAGGCCCTTCTCCGTCAGCTGGAAGTCCTGCATGTGGAACATTTCGAGGGAAGCCTGGTCGTTCCAGAGCGGCGAGGCGATGACGTCATCACTGAACAGATGGGTGAAGAGCGGCTTCAGCAAGACGTCGAGATCGCTTGGATTTTCGGGAAATCCGAAGAACGTGGAAAAGATTTGCGCGACGGGGAGCGCTGCATATTCCGGATGCGAGCGGGCGACGTCCAGCGCATGCAGGATGGCCCATTCGATGGCATTCGGACGGCGCTCCCGGTGGTGGGAGATGTGCGCGGTGTACGCTGCGACAGGGCAGGATGCTTCGATATCAGCAAGTTTCATGCGGACAACCTTCCTTTCCGAGTCTGGAGTTCTTTCTGGAGCTGTTCGAGCGCACGTCGTCCGATGAGGCGCGAGGACGGAAAGACGCATCCCTGTTCTTCCAGGTGCTGCAGGATGCTGCCATAGACCTTCGTCGTGATCGTGCCTTCTGCATCGAGGCGCGGCAGAGGGACGGCAATCTCTCGATACGTCTCTGCTGCGCCGACGATGAAGAGGAGCTGCTGCGCACGGGAAAAGGCGACGTTGATGCGCTCGAATGCCTTGACGAACGTGCTGATCTTTTCAGGATTCGGCTTGCTTCGCGTCAGGCTGCAGATGATGATGTTGCGCTCCTGCCCCTGGAAGCGGTCGACGGTATTGACGGTGTATGACAGATAGGAGAGGTCGCAAGTTCCAGCCTTCCGAATGTCGCGCAGGCGCTTCTTGATTTCGCGGACCTGCTGGCGATAAAAGCAGATGATGCCGAGCGTCTTCTTCGTCTTTGCCAGTCGGCAGGCGGCCGCCAGCTTTTTCACGAGTTCGACAATCTCGATCTGCTCCATCGTGTTCTTCGCAGAGTTCCCGATTCCCTCTGGCAGAGGGTCTTCAAAGACGCGCGTGCCGTCCGGCAGCCGTCCGGAATCGATCCAGCAGGCATGGTGCTGCGGCGTGACAAAGGCGCTGTGGTCTTCGCCGAAGACGGTGAGCCCTGCATCCATGCGCTGGTCGGCGACCTCGCGCGGGAAGCCGCACGTCAGGCGATGGTCGTAAAAGACGTTGACGACATCCATGATGTCCGGGTGCATGCGGTACTGCGTGAGCAGGGAGTGCTTGATGGACGCATCTGCGCAGGTGAAAGCGTCTTTGAAAATGGAATGTCCGACCATGCGGCGGAATTTCTCATACGACGCCTTGGGGGCTGTGGTGTCTTCGCCGTCCGCTGCTTCGTCAAAGACCGGCTCGTTTTCATGATGGCGGAACTGCGGCGGCAGCTGGCGGTGATCGCCGACGAGGACGGAACGGCGCGCGCGGCGCATGGGGATCAGGAGCTCGATCGGCGTGGCCTTGCTGACCTCGTCGATGATGGCGACATCGTACAGGCCGAGCTGGTCGCCGGCCTGCTGATTCGCTGTGCAGGTCGCGCCGACGACATTGCAGCTGTCCTTGTAAATCTGGAGATAATCGGAGGCTCCTGCCTCGCTGTCCTGCTGGGCTGTCGTCTTGTCAAGCAGCATCCGATGGTATTCCCAGAGGATGGGCTCCCAGATAGTACGGATGCTTTTCACTTCGTCGATGGCAGCCTGCGCTTTGCGGCAGCGCGCTTCGATGGCTTCTTTTGTTCCGAGCGCTTCGAGTGCCTGCGCCTCCTGCTGGATGCGCGTCTGCACGCTCATGTGTTCCGCATGGAGAGAAGCCAGGCCATTTTCCGCAGCTTGGACGTCGCGCTGGAGCGGCGCGAGCTCCGGCTCCGCAGGGATGTTCTGGCACAGCTGCTGCACGATTTCGTCCCATGCGGCTTCCGCCTGCGGCAGAAAAGCATCCAGCACGGCGGAAAAGTGTCGGACATCCTCATGAGCCGCAGCAGCGAGAGATTCGGAAAGCAAGGAACGTTCGTCTTCGCGCAGGACAAACTGCCCCGACGCTTCCGCCTGCTGGAATTCGCGGCTGACCGCGAAGAAGGCGGACTGCCAGGCAGACACTGCGGCGCTGTCCGAAGGATCCGGCACGTTTGCGAGCAGCTGTGCCCGCTTCTGTTCCAGTTCCGGGAGGCGCGCATCTGCTGACGGACCGCTCGCTGCTTCCCGGGCACGCGCGGCGATGCCGCGGAGCGTGTGGAAATTCCAGAGAAAGACAGCAGGCGCGTCCAGTTCCCGATGGAGAGATGCTTCTGGGATTTCACGGCGCCCTTTCAGAAACAGGATGCCTTGCGCGGCACCCTCGGCCAGAATGCGGTTCAAAAGAGGGAGAATCGTGCGCATCTGCCGGAGGCTCAGAGAAAAAGACACATAGCGTTCGGAGGAACACGCGGCCTGCAAGAGGTTGCGGTTTCGAGCTTCGGCGCGGCAGAGCGCCTGTTCCTCTCTCGCGTCTGCGAGATGCTGCTGGCATGCTCTGAGCCGTTCTTCTGCTGCGTGTTCTTCGTCATGGAGTTTCTGTTCCCGCTGGCGCAGGGGCGCGAGGTTCGACGTGTGGAGCTTCCAGTCTCGGAGCGCCTGCCGAGCTGCCGCGAGCTCTTCGTCCTGTGCCTGCCAGGGCTGGAGGCAGCTGGATTTCACCCCTTTGGCGAGAGACTGATAGAAGCGGTGCAGGACGTGATCTTCCGTGCAGAGCGTCAAAGCACCCTCGTCATGGCTGCGCTGTTCGTTCTGGATGCGCAGCGGACGGATGTCCGGCGTCAGCGGGAGACGGTCGAGCGCGTTATCGACGGCATCATTTGACTGCGAGGAAAGCAGGACGCGTTCGCCATGATGCACAGACTGATAGATGCTTTCGGCGATGACCGTCGTCTTTCCCGTGCCCGGAGGCCCTTGGATGAGGCAGAGATCGGGCGCATCGAGCATCTTCTGCACCGCTGCCCGCTGGTTTTCATTTTTCGCGATGTCCTCGTTCTGCCATGACGTGATGGCCGCATGACGCTGCGGGAGGCGCGCGTTCTTCGCATCAAAGAGCACCTGTGCGAGATTCAGCGAAGCGCAGTTGCCTTCCTCGAAGCGTTGTGCTTCATAGATCAGGCGGTTCATCAGTGTGAGCGTTGCCGTCGAGCGCATGAGGAAGCCCTGTTCGGGGAGCCCTTTGCCACGCAGGACGTCCTCGACCTCCTCATTGTCCGCACAAGCATCGGCATCCCTCTGCCAGCTGTCCGGGAGCGAGACGGGGAGTTCGGCGATGTACGGCTCAGGGAACGGTACGCTGTAGGCGCGCTGGATGCGGCGGTCGTCTGCGAAGGAAAGCTCCCGTGCGACGTACGCGCGGCCGAGCGGAATCGGCGTCGCACTCCGGCGTTTCCGCAGTTCTTCCGGTCCGATAAACTGGAACATCCACGGATGCTTCGACACCTGCAGCGATGCTGCCGACGCATCCTGGCGGAAGTTTCGGTATGCCTGCTCAAACGCTTCCTGGCTTTCGGCTGTTACCGTGAAAACCAGCTGCCACGTTCCCTGACGGGAGGAAAAGCGTTCGACGCGCCAATGGACAAAGCGGCAGCCCGCCATGAGGCGCAGCTCGATGTCCCGCTCCCAGACGGGATACGCCATCCAGTCGGCCACCTGTCTGCGGATGTCATCTGCGAGCGAAGGGATTTTTTCCAGCAGGCCGTCAAGCGCGTTCCAGGCGATGTCCTCCTGCTTGCGGCGGATGATGATTGCCGTCATTTCCTCCGGCAGCGCCTCGGCGTTTTCGACGACCTGCACCGCATGGAGCAAAAAGCTCTTGCCCATGGGCTGCCCCAGAAGGAGCAGCGTTTTCTCCGGGCCGAGCAGCCGGAACAGCGGATCGTCTGCGTCCTGATAGACGACGGGGCGAATGCCGATGCGCTTCATCGTGCCGCGCTCGGCGGCATAGCTGCGGTTGCTGAAGATGACCTGCTTCGGCAGGCCCTCCGGGAACACCTCCGCCAGAAGCGAGAGCACAGGAGAATCTCCCTGGACGGCTGCCAGTTTCGGATAACGGCGCACGAGGTGATGCCAGCTATACGGCAGAGCCCTTCCCCTCGTGTCTCTGGCAAAATGAATCTGGTATGCAGTCGTTGCTTCCATACGACACACCCCTCTCTTCGGATGCAGATGAATCTTGATGCATTCAGGATACCATGACGCAAACGCCAGACCTGCAAAATCTCCTGCAAGCAACGAATTTCTTGCCACGGATGCGGATAGATGCTATACTAGGGCTAGAAATAATTTTCTCAACTTTCCCACCCGCCAATAGCGGCTGGAATCGCGTACCATACGGCTCCATTGGTCGATAGATTGTTTTCTTGACAACACAAAGGCACCTTGCCT
>OMZR01000018.1 GCA_900315575.1 uncultured Veillonellaceae bacterium | reverse complement strand
TTGCCGCGCGCGAATACGCTTGTGCCGATCTTGTGCGGGTCCATGGTGGCCGTTGACTTGCTCATGGCCCTGCTGATGGACTCGGACGAGTAGCCGACGGCGGCGCGGTTGCCCTGCGCGAACTCCGACGTGCCAATCTTGTGCGGGTCAGTGTTCGACTTCGTCTGGCTCATCGCCTTGCCGATTGACCTGCTCGACAGCTCGACGGAGTAGGCGTTGCCCTGCGCAAAAGCGCTGGAGCCGATTTTCGTCTCCGTGCCGAAGTTCGAAACCTGGTAGTAGCTCTTCGACTTGTCCATGAGCATCGACGTCTTGCTTTCGCCAATGCTCGTGGTCCGCTCATTGCTCTGCTGGAAGACGCTTGAACCAAGCTTCGTCTCCGTGCCGAAATTCGACACGCGCGTGACGTCGCCAGCCTGCTTCGAAATCTCAGAAGCCTTCTGGACGCCTTCGCTGTCGACTTTGCGATTGATTTGCTGGAACGACATGATGGATGTCGATCCACCAATTGCTGAAATCCCCATAAAGCTATCCCTCGCTTTCTTGCTTTCTCATCCTTTGATCAAAAACATGGGTATTCCTAGTTATATTATAGAATGACGAGCATATTTCTTCAAGAGGTCACGCAAGTTTTTTAACGTCTCGCGCCTCATGAATCTTCGCTTCGATCCCCGCGAGGCTCGTGCCTGCCTGCGCTTCGACGGCCGCGAGCACGGCACCCTCGACAAGAGGGGCATCGAGCATTTTCACCGTATGGTCTTCGAGGGCCTCGACCACCATTTCCGTCGTCATGACGGCGCTGCCCATGTCCATGAGCACGGCAACGCCGTCGCCCGCATCGACGGCCTCGCAGGCCGCGAGGATTCGGTCGAAGCTCGTGCCGGCCGTGCCGTCTTCGAGCCCTCCAGCCGCTGCGATCCGCGCTTCTGGCGCCATCATCTTCGCGATTTCGACGACGCCTTCTGCCAGCCTCTGGCTGTGCGATACGATGACGATTCCCACCATGGCAGTCATTTCCCCCTTCAGAGTGCTTTTTCGAGTTCTTCCAGAATCATCAGCGACGATGTCGCGCCCGGGTCCTGATGACCGATGCTGCGCTCGCCGAGATAGCTTGCGCGGCCTTTCGTCGCGAGGATCGTCTTCGTGTACTCGACGCCCTTGCGCGCGGCCTCGACGGCCTCGTGGACGGCCGCCTTCATGTCCTTGCCCGCCGCCAGCGCTTCCTTGTATGCCTTGCAGGCCGGCATCTGCGCGTCGAGCATCGTCTTCTCGCCCTCATGTGCCTTGCCGCGCATCTGGACGCCGCCGATGGCTGCGTCAAAAGCCGCCGCAAAATCTTCAGGCGTCATCTCCGCCTTGCCCTTGAGCGCCGCGCCTGCCTTCATGTAGGCCGTGCCGTAAAGCGGGCCCGAAGCGCCGCCGACGTTCGAGACGAGCGCCATGCCGATGCCTTTGAGGATGGCGCCGAGGTCTTTTTCCGCGAGCTCCGGCAGCTTCTTCTCGACGGCCGCAAAGCCGCGCGCGAGATTGATGCCGTGGTCGCCATCGCCGATGGCGTTGTCGAGCTCCGTCAGAAAGTCTTTTTCGGCTTCGATACGCTTTGCCGTCGCCTGCACGATCGCTACGAGTTTCTTGTTATCGATCATAAACTTCGCCCCAATCACAGAATTTTCTGTCCTCCATCCGCTGTCAGCGATGGATGGCCGCCGTGTCGGCCGGCGCATCATAGAGGCGCTTGAGCTCGTCGTCGAGACGCAGCAGCGTCAGCGAGAAGCCGGCCATCTCGATGGAGGTCATGTAGTTCCCTACCATTGTATCATAAACTCTGACATTTTTCTCCTTGAGATAGTCCTGGACGAAGTTGTTGACGATATAGAGCTCCATGAGCGGCGTCGCGCCCATGCCGTTGACGATGACGGCGACCTCCTTGCCGCTGTAGTCGATGTCTGCAAGAATCTTGTCAAGAAGCTGCTTTGCAATCTCGTTCGCTTTCAGGAGTTTTTCGCGATGTGTGCCCGGCTCGCCATGGATGCCGATGCCGATCTCCATCTCATCCTCGGGGAGTTCGAAGCCCGGTTTGCCCGCTGCCGGCACCGTGCAGGGCTGGATTGCCATGCCCATCGTGCGGACGTTTGCGATGACTTTTTCCGCGACGGCCTTGACTTCTTCAAGCGTGCCGCCCTCTTCCGCCCGCGCGCCTGCAATCTTGTGCACGAGGATCGTGCCCGCGACGCCGCGGCGGCCCGTCGTGAACGAGCTGTCCTCGACGGCGACATCATCATTGACGACGACGTAATCTGCCTTGATGTCATCATCTTTCGCCATATCGACGGCCATCTCAAAATTCATGACGTCGCCCGTGTAATTCTTGACAATGCAGAGCACGCCTGCGTCCGTCGCAACGGCCTTGATACCTTCGTAGACCATATCCGGCGTCGGCGACGTGAAGACGGGGCCTGCGACGGCCGCATCGAGCATGCCGCGCCCGACATAGCCGCCATGCGCCGGCTCATGACCGCTGCCGCCGCCAGAGACGAGTGCGACCTTGCCCTGCTTGCGTTCTTTGCGCACGACGATATTGCCGGCCTCGAGCTTTTCGAGCTTCTGCGGACGGGATTTCACGAGTCCTTCGATCATTTCCTGCTCGACATTCTCGACGTCATTGATGATTTTCTTCATGATGAAAAAACCTCCCCCGACATGATGTGAAACACTATTGACAGAATTGTCACGTTTTCCCACTAGGAGTAGTATAACAAGAAATGCGATGAAATTCAAGCGAAGCAATACAAAAAGCCGACCTTCTGCGAAAGTAGAACGTCGGCTTTTCCGGAATCATGGAGTTGGCATACAGAAAGGGCGAAAAAGTTTTACGACTGCCCTTCCGCAGGATATGGCCCTTGAGCTGCGGCTCGGCGCCGCCGAGCGTCGCGATGGCTGCGAACGTGATGATCTCGCGCTGCTGGACGTCGAGCCCTTCGCGCGTGTACGTGTCGCCGAAGCAGAACGACGCGAGATCGTCCTGAATGTGCGCGGCGTCCTTCGGTGCATTTGCACGGGCGCTTCGGATGCGGTCGCCATAGAGGCCGATCTGCACGTCGAGACCTTTCTCGAAGCGATTCTCGTCCGTGACCGTGCCCTGCTTTGCGAGCGGCAGCTTCACGCCATGCTTGCAGAAGACGCTGTTCGTCGTCTCCAGTGCGTCCTCGACAATGCTGCTTTGATGGAAATCATCGTCATCGCTCCTCGAAAATCCAATGCATGTATTTGCTCTTTCTGTCTTCTATTGTAATGGTGCCGTGGCGAAAAGAACAGAACCGTTTGTTTATACTGCTATCGCAATCGCGAATAGTGAACGGATTTCCGAGAAAAGCATGTGCGAAATGGCACTTCATTCTAGCTTTCTGCCATCTTCCAAAGCAAAGACTGCATAAAGCGGCAGGGAGATCAAAGTTCCTTCCCTGCCGAAGTTCCGTTCAGAAAAGCGAACAGCGTTTGCCACATCATACCGTTTCCGATAGACATCGAGACTGCGCGAACGCACCTTCGTCCCCTTCTTCACTTCGATGGGGAGAATCTCCATACCGCATTGCAGCAGGAAATCGAGTTCCGCTGTCTGGTCGCTCGTCCAATAGAACAGATCATATCCCATCGTACGAAGCGACTGCGCAACGTAATTCTCCGTCACCGCTCCGAGATAAAGATTTGGCAAGTCTTTGAGAATCAGCTCCTTCGGAATGCCCGCCTGCTGGACGAGCAATCCCACATCAGATGAATACAGTTTGAAGGACGATACATCCTCAAAGGCACGAAGCGGCAGTTCGCCAGCTTTCACCTTTGTGCAAGGCAGGACAACGCCCGCCGTGATGAGCCAGTCGATGGCAGCAGCAAACGTCGCCGCACGTCCGCCATGCTGCACGACACGATATTGAAACTTGTGATTCTCCTTCGCCAGCTGCGCAGGCAGCGACCGATAGCATGCCGCAATCTTGACGGTATCCGCAGGCACGGCGTACTTCGCCATGTCAGATGCATAGTTGTCGAGGATTTCCTGCTGTACCCCTGCGATGTCGCGGAAATGCGTCTTCGTATAGGATTGCACAACCTCGGGCATCCCGCCGACCACGAGATAATCATGATAGAGCGCAAGGGCTCTCTGATGAAGTGCCTCTGGAAAGGCTTCCAGCGTTTCGGCATGTGCTCGGATTTCCCCTGCAAGCCCTTCTTCTCCGCACGCAAGCAAAAATTCCTCGAAATCCATCGGATAGAGGTACATCGACTGTACCTTGCCGACCGGGAACGAATAATGCTCGCGATGAATCGTAATGCCGAGCAGGCTCCCCGCTGCCGCAACATGCAGTTCCGGCATCATCTCACAAAAATATTTCAAGGATGTCAGCGCGCGTTCCGATGCCTGGATTTCGTCGAAAATCAAGAGCGTCTTGCCAGGAATCACCGGCGTCTTCGTCATGAGCTCGATCTCATGCACCAGATGCCCCGGCGTAATGTCGTCCTGAAACAGAGCGGCCATCGCCGGATTCGTTTCGAAATTCAGATACACGGTGTGCTCGAATGCCTGACGGCCCAGTTCTTTCAAAAGGTGTGTCTTCCCAACCTGGCGCGCGCCATGCAGGAGCAGCGGCTTCCGTCCATCTTCCGGCGTCTGCTGCCGCCAAGCCATCAATTTCTTTTCCATCGTGCGATACATGATTCCTCACCTCTGCCTCGATTATAACAGAAAACGCATTTTTAAGTTCGAAAAAATGCTGAAATCCACACTTTTTCTGACTTAAAAATGCTTTCTTTCATGAGAACGCGCAAAGTTCTTTGCCGGATGCACCCAGAAGACTGCGATGACGGCCGACAGCATCGAAATGCCGGAGTCGGGATTGAACAGCGCGATCAGCGGCTGGGAAAAATACAGGATTGCAATGCAGGCAACCGCCGTGAGCACGTAGCCCTCCATGAGGCAGAGCGCAAACGTGCGTTTGCAGCGATCCGCCTGTCCCGCGCCATAATTCTGCCCGACGAACGTCGTTGCCGTCTGGTTGAAGGCATTCATGACGTAGTAGGCGAAGACTTCGAGATTGTACGCGGCCGCCGCACCGGCGATGACCGTCGCGCCAAGGCTGTTGATGGCTGCCTGGATGACGATGTTCGCGAGTGCAAAGAGCGAGCTCTGCACACCGGACGGCACGCCGATTCGCAGGATGTCTCGCAGGAGCTTCTTGTCAAAGCGCAGGAGCGCGAAGCGGAAACGCAGCGCCCCCGGCATCCTGGCGAGACGCCGCAAAAGAAGGAGCGAGCTCACGCCATTTGCGAGCACCGTCGCCGTCGCGACGCCATCGACCGTCCAGCCAAGCACGAGCACGAAGAACCGCATGACGCTCAATGACACAGGGATCTGCGCCGGGCATGACGCTCTCGTCCGAAATCCTCGATGATGAAACCATCCTCGAAAGCGGCCTGCACGAAGGGAAAATGAGCACAAATGACTGTTTTCAGAGACGCGAAAAGCCTGGGTCGTCATCCAATCATCCGATCAGATGACGACTCAGGCTTTTCTTTGCTTGCGGATATGTTCATCCCGCCTTCACAAGTACGCGCTTCTTGCAGAACGCGATACCGTAGCGCCAGATATTTTGGATGCCTGCCGTCTCAAGTTCTGTAACATATGCTTTTTCTTCTATCTGCCGGCAGGCAGTGTCGGCTGCAGCTGCGAGCTCTTCTTCTTCCTTGACGGATTTGAACTCCATGATGACGCCGGGCAGCCCGCCTTTTTTCGGCAACATCGCGAGGTCGAAGCGTCCATAGCCGCTCTCACGATTGGAGACGACGCGATAGTCCTGTTCGTAGTAAAGCACGCAACCGAGCATGAGTCCGTGGTAGAAGCTTTCTGGACGTGCCACGTCCTGCGAACTCACAGCACGCAGGAGGATCCCCTGGAAAATCCGTTGGAAATCCTCCGCCCGTCCTTGCTGGAGTGCGAGCCCCATCTTGTAAAACGAGACGATACCATAGCTCCGATCAACGCGGTTCATGATTTCTTTCTGGAAGAGCATGCGGATTTCGCGATTCGGAATTGCGAGCTCATACATACGTTCGCTACCGCCAAGACGGACGCTCCCAATGGCCTTGAGATAGCCTGTCTGGAGGAGCATCGTATAGATGTCGCCGCTGTTTTTCCCGATGGTGCTGTAAATGACACCTTCGCTGATTGCCGTTGTCACCGTGCCGCCAGTCAGAAGCGACTGAAGTTCTCCCCAACGCTCTTCATCCGCCTGCGCCAGCAACGTCTGAATGATGTCATTGCCGGAGGTATTGACCCAATAGGCTTCGGCCTCGCAGTTCTGCTTGAAATAATTGTTGACCGACCAAGGGTTGTAGATTTCCATGCCTTGGAAGTTATACCCATCGTACCAGTCAGCAAGTTCTTCCAACTTGTCATCGCGTCCTAAATCATGCGCGAGTTTTACAATTTCTTCTTTCGTATAACCGCAAGCGTCAGCAAAACCACCCTTGAACACTGTCGAGACTTCAAGATTGTTGAGCCCGCTGAAGATGCTTTCCTTCGCAATGCGCAGCACCCCCGTCAGAATGGCGAAATCGAGCGCGGGATTTGATTTCAATGCCGAGGCAAAAAAGCCGCGATAAAAGTCAATGGCTTCATCGTAATATCCATGCGACCATGCAGACTGGAACGGCGCATCGTATTCATCGATCAGCAGCACGGCATTCCGGCCATAATGATTGCGGAGCATCTTGCAAAAAAGAGTGAGTGCGCGGCGCATAAGGCCAAGGTCGCCTTTCCGCCACAACAGCGTATGAAACGCCTCTTTGTCCTCTTGCGAAACCTTGTCACTTTCTCCTAAAAACCGAAGGTTCTGGCAGACATCCTGCAAGCCGAACGCAATGAATTCCTGCATGGATTCCCACGTATTCGAATCCCAATCCCTGAGCGTCAGAAAAATGACGGGCCGTGTTCCCTGCTCGGCCATGGCGACAGGATCGTCCATGACCTTGAGCCCTTCAAAGAGTTTCCGATGTTCCTCGGCACCCTCGATGTCGAGGAATTGCTGCGTCATCGACATGAGCAGCGTTTTGCCAAACCGCCGCGGCCGCGTCAGGAGCGTCACATCGGCATGACCGCGAAAGAACTCGCTGAGAAACGTTGTCTTGTCCACAAAATAATAGTTGTTGTTGCGAAGCTTCGCAAAATATTCCGTCCCAATGGGCATGACCGTATTCATCGTTCCACCTGCTTTCTCTGATCAACGTCTTTGCCTACAGTATAGCACGAGTTTCAGGCAAAAGAAAAGAACCCGCAGAAATGGCGAACTGCGGGTTCTCTTCATGGGCATCGGCGTCCCGCACGGCCGGAACTCCTGTCGATGCCCATGTCTTGCTATGTTTTTGTGGTTTTTTCAGCCGAACAAGATTACTTGTTCATGGCCTCCTGCACGGAGACAGCAACGGCGACGGTCATGCCGACCATCGGGTTGTTGCCAGCGCCGATCAGGCCCATCATGTCGACGTGTGCCGGCACGGAGGAGGAGCCTGCGAACTGCGCATCGCTGTGCATGCGGCCCATCGTGTCGGTCATGCCGTAGGAAGCAGGGCCGGCTGCCATGTTGTCCGGATGGAGCGTACGGCCCGTGCCGCCGCCGGAAGCGACCGAGAAGTACTTCTTGCCCTTCTCGATGCACTCCTTCTTGTACGTGCCGGCAACCGGATGCTGGAAGCGCGTCGGGTTCGTGGAGTTGCCCGTGATGGAGATGTCGACATCCTCGAGGTGCATGATGGCAACGCCTTCGGGGACGGAGTCAGCGCCATAGCACTTGACTTTCGCGCGCTCGCCATCGCTGTAAGCGATCTTGTCGACGACGTTGACCTTGTTGGCCTTGTAGTCATACTCCGTCACGACATACGTGAAGCCGTTGATGCGGCTGATGATCTGGGCAGCGTCTTTGCCGAGGCCGTTGAGGATGACGCGCAGCGGGTTCTTGCGGACCTTGTTCGCCGTCATCGCGATGCCGATAGCGCCTTCTGCTGCTGCGAAGGATTCATGGCCTGCGAGGAATGCGAAGCAGCCAGCCTTCTCGTCGAGGAGCATAGCACCGAGGTTGCCGTGGCCGAGACCGACTTTGCGGTGGTCGGCAACGGAGCCCGGCACGCAGAATGCCTGGAGGCCTTCGCCGATGGCCTTTGCGGCATCAACAGCCTTCGTGCAGCCCTTCTTGATGGCGATGGCAGCGCCGAGCGTGTAAGCCCATTTTGCATTCTCGAATGCGATCGGCTGGAGGTCTTCGACCGTCTTGTACGGGTCGATGCCCTTGTCGTTGCAGATCTTGCGTGCATCTTCGATGGACGCGATTCCGTATTTCTTGCAGACTTCGTTGATTTTGTCAATGCGGCGCTCATAGCCTTCGAATAATGACATGGATTTCATTCCTTTCGATTACCAGAAACTCGAATCTCTTTGCGTGAGAAATTGTGAATTACTCTTCGCGCGGATCGATGGTCTTCACGGCATCAGCAAAACGGCCCTTCGTGCTCGTGTTTGCCTTGATGGCTTCGTTGGCGTCCTTGCCCTTGCGGACAGCTTCGAGGACTTTGCCAACCTGCACGACTTCGTAGCCGATGATGCGGCCTTCTTTGTCGAGGCCGAGTTTCGTGACATAACCTTCAGCGAGTTCGAGGTAACGCGGGCCCTTCTTGAGCGTGCCATAGAGCGTGCCGACCTGGCTGCGGAGGCCTTTGCCGAGGTCGTCGAGGCCAGCGCCGATGGGCAGGCCGTCATCGGAGAACGCCGTCTGGCTGCGGCCATAGGCGATCTGGAGGAACAGCTCGCGCATCGCCGTGTTGATGGCGTCGCAGACGAGGTCCGTGTTCAGCGCTTCGAGAACCGTGAGGCCCGGGAGGATTTCCGCTGCCATAGCTGCGGAATGCGTCATGCCGGAGCAGCCGATCGTCTCGACGAGGCACTCCTGGATGATGCCTTCTTTGACGTTCAGCGTGAGCTTGCAAGCGCCCTGCTGCGGTGCGCACCAGCCAACGCCATGCGTCAGGCCGCTGATGTCCTGGACGTTCTTGGACTTGACCCACTTGCCTTCTTCAGGAATCGGGGCTGCGCCGTGGTGAACTTCCTGCGTGACAGTCGCCATGTCTTCCACTTTCTGTGAATAAGCAATCATTGTTCGTATTCCTCTCTTCTACTAAATCAAAGATGGCTCAAAGCTCGACGAGGTTCTTGCCCGTCATTTCCTTCGGGATCTCGACGCCTGCGAGCGTGAGGAGCGTCGGAGCGATGTCGCAGAGCGCACCGTCCTTGACGGATTTCACGCGGTCGGAGACGACGATGAACGGGACGGCGTTCGTCGTGTGCTTCGTGAACGGCTGGTTGTTGACGTAGTCCATCATCTTGTCCGCGTTGCCGTGGTCTGCCGTGATGCAGACCTCGCCGCCGACTTCCTTGATGGCAGCCACAAAGCGGCCGACGCAGCTGTCAACGGTCTCGACGGCCTTGACGACTGCCGGGAACACGCCCGTATGGCCGACCATGTCGCAGTTCGCGTAGTTGAGGATGATGAAGTCGTACTTCTTGGAGCGGATGGCCTCGCAGACCTTATCCGTGACCTCGACGGCGCTCATCTCCGGCTGGAGATCATACGTCGCGACTTTCGGGCTTGGCACGAGGATGCGGTCTTCGCCCTTGTACGGCTCTTCGACGCCGCCGTTGAAGAAGAACGTGACATGCGCGTACTTCTCGGTCTCGGCGATGCGCAGCTGCGTCATGCCCTGATCCTGGATGACTTCGCCGAGCGTCTTGTCGATGGACTCGGGCGGGAAAGCGACTTTCGCATTCATGCCGTCCTCGTACTGAGAGAACGTCGTGAACGGAATCTTGAGGCTCTCATCGCGCTCGAAGCCGTCGAACGTCTCATCCGTGAACGCATGCGTGAGCTGGCGCGCACGGTCGGGGCGGAAGTTGAAGAAGATGGCGCCGTCGCCGTTCTTCATGCCTTCGTAGCCCTTGACGACGAACGGAACGACGAACTCGTCGTTGACGTCATTCGCGTAGCTGGCCTTGAGGCCTGCCACGGCGCTGTCGGAGGCAACGCCTTCGGCGTGAGCGATGGCCTCATAGGCCTTCTGCTCGCGGTCCCAGCGATGGTCGCGATCCATTGCGTAGTAGCGGCCGCTGACCGTCGCGATCGTGCCGACGCCGATTTCCTTGCACTTTGCTTCGAGCTCTTCGAGGTACGGCTGTGCGCTCTGTGGCGGCACGTCGCGGCCGTCGAGGAACGCATGGACATAGACGTCCTTGACGCCTTCGCGCTTTGCCATCTCGAGCAGTGCATAGAGATGATCCTGGTGGCTGTGGACGCCGCCTGGGGAGACGAGGCCCATCAGATGGACGGCACCGCCTTTTTCCTTCGCGCCCTGCATGATGGAGAGCAGCGCTTCATTCTTGAAGAAGTCGCCGTTCTTGATGTCGCGCGTGATGCGCGTGAGCTGCTGATAGACGAGGCGGCCGGCGCCGATGTTCGTATGGCCGACTTCGGAGTTGCCCATCTGGCCGTCCGGCAGGCCGACGAATTCGCCCGAGGCCTGCAGGTGGCTGGAGTTATAGTTTGCGAGGAGGCCGTCGAGGACCGGGGTCTTCGCCGCTTCCACCGCGTTGCTCTTGTCGAGCTTGCCGCCGAGGCCGCAGCCATCCATGATGATCAGGGCCACCGGTGCATTCTTGAGTTTTGCCATGTGTCTTGCTTTCTCCTTCTGTGTCAATCAGAAGTTGACGATCTCGCTGAAGTCTTTCGCCTTGAGCGAAGCGCCGCCAACGAGGGCGCCGTCGACGTTCGGCTGCTTCATGAGGTCTTTGATCGTCGCAGGCTTCACGCTGCCGCCATACTGGATGCGGATGCTGTCTGCAGCCGCCTGGCCGAACTTGCCAGCGACCGTCTCGCGGATGTGCTTGCAGACTTCCTCTGCCTGCTCGAACGACGCCGTCTTGCCCGTGCCGATCGCCCAGATCGGCTCATAAGCGATGACGAGCTTGGCAACCTCTTCCGGCTTGAAGCCAGCGAGAGCCTCGAGCACCTGGAAAGCGACCATTTCGAGATAGGAGCCGCGCTCGCGGATCTCGAGCGGCTCGCCGCAGCAGATGATCGGCGTAATGCCGGCAGCGAAAGCAGCATGAGCGCGCTTGTTGACGCCTTCATCCGTCTCGCCGAAATAGCCGCGGCGCTCGCTGTGGCCGAGGACGCAATAGTCGACGCCGATTTCCGTCAGCATCTTCGTGGAGACCTCGCCCGTGAATGCGCCATGATCTTCCCAATGGACATTCTGTGCGCCGACATGGATGTTCGTGCCTTTGACAGCGTCAGCGACAGAGGAGAGTGCCGTTGCCGTCGGGCAGACGACGACCGTGACCTTCGCATCCTTGACGAGCGGTGCGAGATCCTTGACGAGCGAAACGCCCTCAGCGATCGTGTTGTTCATCTTCCAGTTGCCAGCGATGATCGGAGTTCTTGCCATTTCAAAAATCCTCCTAGATAAAAACATGTAAAAACAGAATGTCTGAGATTATTTGTCCGCGATGGCAGCGATGCCCGGCATCTCTTTGCCTTCGAGGAACTCGAGCGTTGCGCCGCCGCCCGTGGAGACGTGCGAAATCTTGTCCGTCAGGCCCGTCTTCTTGAGGGCTGCAACAGAGTCGCCGCCGCCGACGATCGAGATAGCGCCGTTCTCCGTTGCCTTTGCAACAGCTTTTGCCACAGCGAGCGTGCCGCCAGCGAAGTCATCATACTCGAACACACCCATCGGGCCGTTCCAGATGACCGTCTTTGCGCCTTCGAGAGCCTTCGTGTAAGCCTCGGACGTCTTCGGGCCGGAATCAAGAGCATCCCAGCCATCTTCGACTTTGTCGACATCGACGATCTTCGTCTTGCCTTCCGTCGCATAGCGCTTGTCTGCCGGGAACATGTTCGCGACTTTGAGGTCGAGCGGCAGGACGACTTTGACGCCCTTGTCCTCGGCTTTCTTGAGGAGCTCACGTGCGAGATCATACTTGTCCGGCTCGCAGAGGCTGTCGCCGATCGGCAGGCCCTTGGCTGCATCGAACGTATGCGCCATGCCGCCGCCGATGATGATTGTGTCAACCTTGTCGATCATGTTGCTGATGACGCCGATCTTGTCGGAGACCTTCGCGCCGCCGATGATGGCGACGAACGGACGCTGCGGGTTCTCGAGCGTCTTGCCGATGTAGTTGATCTCTTTCTCCATCAGGAAGCCGGCGACCGTCTCGAGGTACTTCGGAACGCCTGCATTCGAAGCATGTGCACGATGGGACACGCCGAATGCGTCATCAACAGCGACATCGGCGAGCGATGCGAGCTGCTTTGCGAACTCGGGGTCGTTCTTCTTCTCTTCCTTGTGGTAGCGGAGGTTCTCAAGCAGCAGGACTTCGCCCGGCTTCAGAGCCTTTGCCTTTTCCTCAGCCTCGGGGCCGACGCAGTCGGAAGCCCACTGCACGTCGCGCTTCAGGAGCTCGGAGAGGTGCTTGACGAGGTGCTTCGTGGAGAACTGCGGCTCGCGCGCCTCGGTCGGACGGCCGATGTGGCAGGCGAGCACGAGAGCTGCACCGTGGTCGAGCAGGTAGTTCAGCGTCGGCAGCGTGCGGACCATGCGCGTGTCGTTCGTGATGTTCTGGTTCTCATCGAACGGAACGTTGTAGTCTACGCGGACGAAGACTTTCTTGCCCTTGACGTCGATGTCTTTGATGGTTTTCTTATCCATACTGGTAACGCCTCCAAAATGAAACATCCAAAACTGATCCATAGAAAAGAGGCCCGGCCCAAACTTCGGCCGGACCTCTAAAGATCTTCGTCTTGTTCAGCTTTCAAGCTTCCAAGAGGAAATTATTTGACTTCCTCGGAGAAGTACTTGATCGTGCGAACCATCTGGCTCGTGTAGCTGTTCTCGTTGTCGTACCAGGAAACAACCTGGACGAGCGTGTTGCCGTCGCCCGTCGGGACAACCATCGTTTGCGTAGCATCGAAGAGGGAGCCGAAACGCATGCCGACAACGTCCTTCGAAACGATATCGTCCGTGTTGTAGCCGAAGGACTCGGTCGCTTCCTTCTTCATCTGAGCGTTGACCTGGTCAACCGTGACTTCGCCCTTGACGACAGCATAGAGGAGCGTCGTGGAGCCCGTCGGGGTCGGAACGCGCTGTGCAGCACCGATGAGCTTGCCATCGAGTTCCGGAAGAACGAGGCCGATTGCCTTTGCTGCGCCGGAGGACGTCGGGACGATGTTCTCGGAAGCTGCGCGGCTGCGGCGGAGGTTGCCTTTGCGCTGCGGGCCATCGAGCGTCATCTGGTCGCCCGTGAAGGCATGAATCGTCTGCATGATGCCGCTCTTGATCGGAGCGAGGTCATTCAGAGCCTTTGCCATCGGAGCGAGGCAGTTCGTCGTGCAGGAAGCAGCGGAGATGATCTTCGTGCCAGCCGGGATCGTCTTGTGGTTGACGTTGTAGACGATCGTCGGGAGGTCTTTGCCAGCCGGAGCGGAGATGACGACTTTCTTAGCGCCAGCTTCGAGATGAGCGGAGGCTTTCTCTTTGGACGTATAGAAGCCCGTGCACTCGAGGACGACGTCGACGTCATGCTTTGCCCAAGGAATGTTCTTGGCATCCTTCTCGGCATAGATCTTGATCGTCTTGCCTTTGACCGTGATGCTGTCTTCGCCAGCCTCGACCGTGTCAGCATACTCGTACTTGCCCTGGGAGGAATCGTACTTCAGAAGGTAAGCGAGCATCTTCGGGCTCGTGAGGTCGTTGATAGCGACGACTTCATAACCCTCAGCGTCGAACATCTGACGGAATGCGAGACGGCCGATACGACCAAAACCATTGATAGCAACTTTTACTGCCATTTGAAAAATACCCCCTAAGTGATATAGAAGCTTTTTACTCCCTCATAATACAATATTCAGGGCCCGATTGTCAATGGAATTTCATAAACAAGAGCAATTCTTCCATTATTTTTTCTTAGCGAGGAAAGCCGCTTTGGGACGGCTTTCCTGTCCTTCAGCGGCTTTCATCATAAATGAAATTTATGCTTCCTGTTTTTTCTCGTTCTTCTCGAGCGCGAGCAGCGACTGCACGAGGATCGCGCACTCGAGGCGCTTCTTCTGGATGGCACAGCCGATCTCGTACGGCTGGCGGATGTCACCGTGGAAGAGGTCGGCATTCGCGTGGCAGCCGCCCGAGCAGAAGAACCGTGCCCAGCAATCGCGGCATTTTTCCTTGTTCAGCACATGGCTCTCGCGGAAATACTGCGGGAGCTCCGTGTTCGTCACGCCCTCCGTCAGCGAGCCAAGGCGGTAGCCCTCGCGGCCGACGAACTGGTGGCACGGATAAAGGTCGCCATTCTCCGCAACAGCGAAATACTCGTGGCCGGCGCCGCAGCCCGAAAGGCGCTTCGCAACGCACGGGCCGTTCGAGAGGTCCATGTTGAAATGGAAGAACCAGAAGCCGTTGCCTTCGCGATGGCACTTCATATAGGCTTCGACGAGGCGGTCGTATTCCTCATAGACGCGCGGCAGGTCGTCCTCCGTGATGGCGTACGGGCTGTCCTTGAGCACGACAGGCTCCATCGAGAGGATGTCGAAGCCCTCGTCATGCATGGAAAGCACGTCCTTCGTGAAGTCGAGATTATTGTGCGTATACGTGCCGCGAAGATACGTATAGACGCCGCGATAATCCCATTCGCCGCCCTTGCGGCTCTCGATGCATTTCTTGAAATTGCGCACGGCGCGGTCATAGCTGCCGTGGCCGCCGACATCGGGACGCATGGCGTCGTGGACTTCCTTGCGGCCATCGAGCGAGAGCACGAGCGAGAAATTATTGTCGTTGAGCCACTTGATATTTTCGTCATTCAGCAGCATGCCGTTCGTCGTCAGCGTGAGCTTGAATTTCTTGCCCGTCTCCCGTTCGCGCTTGCGCGCATACTCCGTGACAGCCTTGACCGTCTTCATGTTCATGAGCGGCTCGCCGCCGAAGAAATCGACCTCGCAGTGCTTGCGCGGGCCGCTCTTCTCGATCAGAAAGTCGATGGCCTGGCGGCCGACTTCCGGCGTCATGACGGCGCGCTCCTGCCCGTAGCTGCCGCCGTCGCCGAAGCAGTACTTGCAACGCAGATTGCAGTCCTGCGCGATCATGAGGCAGAGCGACTTCACGAGGCCGTGCTGGCGGAACGTCGGCGGAACGTCGATGTCAGGCGCGAAGAGCTGCTCCATGTCCATGAGCTCGTGGAGCTCGCCGAGCGCCTCGCGGATCTCGGGTGCCGGATACGTCTGCTGCCAGGCAGCGACAACGTCCTCGTCATTGCTGCCGTCGAACGTGTCCATGAGGTCGTAGATCATCTTGTCGATGACATGCACGGCGCCGCTGTTCACATCGAGCAGGATATACGTGCCGTTCTGCTCGAATTTATGAATTCTTTCTTTCACTTGCTTAAAAACTCCCAAAAATACATAGAAAAAAGCCTTCCTCCCCATTCGGAAGGAAGGCTTTCTTTTCCATTCAATGATGAAATGACAGAACGAGTTCTGTCATTTCATCATTTCTCGCAAACCTGGTTGCCGACCGTGCAAGACGTCTTGCATGCGGACTGGCAGGAAGCCTGGCACTCGCCGCAGCCGCCCGTCTTGAGCGATTTCTGCATCGTCGGCTTGTTGACCGTCTGGATGTGCTTCATCATAAAATCCCCCTTTTTCTCCCGAGTGGGAACATCTTTCTTTATTTTATCGTGTTTTGCCGCTTCATGCAAGGCTTTTTCAGCAAAACTCCATCTTCCGCGCGAAAAACGTCACGATGGAGAGTCCCATCGCGCGCGCAAAATCCTCCGCTGCCGCAAAATTCGCGCCGATGGCATCGGCTCCATGTGCGTCCGAGCCGAGCGTCACATACTTGCCGCCGAGCTCATGATAGCGCGCATAGATCGGGGCGAGCTCCTTGAGCGCGCGGCGGCTGCCAATGCGGCGCGTGTTGAGCTCGAGCACGACGCCCTGTGCGACGGCCGCGCGCAGCACCGCGTCAATCTCGTCCGCGAACGCCCCATACGAGAGCTCAGGATTCTCATATGGCGCCGTGCGCGCAATGTAGTCGATATGGCCGAGCACGTCGATGAAGTCGTGGCACGCGATCATATCTGCCATTGTTTGGAAATATTCGCGGTAAAGCTCGTCTTTCTCGCGGCCTTCGAAGCATTCCTTCTCGTAGATGTCGATTCCGCGCAAGAGGTGCACGGAGCCGATGACGAGATCAAATGGAGCGCGCGCGACAAATGCGCGGCTCGCCTCTGCCGTCCCTGCCTGCATGCCGACCTCGATGCCGAGATGGAGGTCGTCGCCACGCAGCGGCTCGTACTGTCTCCAATAGGCCTCGGGGTCGAACGAAAAATCAAGCTCGCCTGGGAAATCGACATCGAGGTGTTCCGTAAAGACGAGGCCTATCCCCCGCGCCCGCGCCGCCTTGAGCGCGTCCTCGGCCGTCATGTCCGAATCAGTGGAAAACGATGTATGGCTGTGGCTGTCAAAGATCATCGTGCCGCACCTTTCTCACGAATGGATGGATGCCGCATACGCCTCTTCGAGCGCATGCGCGAGCTGGTCGGGGCACGATGTCGGACGCGCGCCGCACTTCGTGCCTTTGACGCGGCCGATGACATCATCGATGTTCATGCCGACGACGAGCTCCGAAATGCCCGTCGTATTGCCGTTGCAGCCGCCCTCGAACGATACGCTCTTGATCGTCTTGCCGTCGAGATCAACCGTAATGCTCCGCGAGCACGTCCCCTTCGTCTTGTAAACGTATGACATATTTGTCACCTCCTACGATTTTCCTCTATCTTATCCGATTTTCCCGCGCTGTGCAAGATGCATCGTCCGGCCGTCCCGACATTCTGCCCTCGCGTTCAAAAAAATTTCCTCTTTGTCACGAATATTTTAAGATTTCACTAGATGAATGCTCCCAAATGCGTTATAATAGAAAGGAATCACTGAAAGGAGCCCGCGATGGACAGCGCATCTACCCCCACGTACCCGACCGCATTTTCAAAAGAGGTCTTCAACATGCTTGACGACCTCGACCAGCACCTCTACTTCCAGTGGGACCTTACGCGCGACTGCGTAACGCTGCACGAGCCCATCCCGCACCGGTTCCGCGAACTGCCGGCCTGCGTGCCGCAGGCCTCGACGATGTTCTGGACGGAAAAACTCATCCATCCGGAAGACCGCCCGATCCTGCACGCCTACCTCCATGCCATCTTCCGCACGCGCAAGACGGATGCGCCCATGCGCAAGGCGAGCTGCAAGCTCCGCATCCGCCACCACCGCGGCAGCTACCTCTGGGCCGAAATCCACATCATCACGTTCTTTGAAAACGGCGTCCCGACCGTCGCCTACGGCAACCTCCGCAGCATCCAGGCACAAAAGCTCTGGCAGATGCGCATGCAGGCGAAAGCCGACCGCGACAGCCTCACGGGCCTCCTGCGCAAAGAAGCCGCCATCTCGCAGATGGAGAACTGCATCGACGGCCTGCTCCCCGATCATGACCAGTCGGCCATGCTGCTCATCGATGCCGACGGCTTCAAGGAAATCAACGACAACTTCGGCCACCTCTTCGGCGACGGCGTGCTCTCCGAAATGGGCCGCACGATCAAAGACCATTTCCGCCAGTCGGACATCAAAGGGCGCATCGGCGGCGACGAATTCCTCGTACTGCTGCGCGACACGCAGGACGTCGATGGCATCCACCGCCACCTCGCCTCTCTCTTGCACCGCCTGCACCGCGACTACCAGAGCGGCGGGCGCACGCTGCCATTTTCCATCAGTATCGGCGTCGCACTCTACCCCGAGCACGGCACGACGTACCGCGACCTCTTCGCGCATGCCGACCGGGCCCTCTACGAAGCAAAGAGCCGCGGCAAAAACCAGTTCCAGTTCTACAAGCCGAAATTCTTTCAGGCTGCTACGACGAAGAACAACCGCGACCCGAACAGCACCGTCGACCTGCAGATGAAGGCTTTCGAAGACAACATGGTCGAATTCATCCTGCAGCTCTTTTACGAGACGAACAGCCCCGAGGCCACGATCAACTACACCATGAGCCTGCTCGGCCGCCTCTACAACCTCGACCGCGTCGTCATCTCGCGCCGCGATGCCAAGACCGGGCAATACGAAGAAGTCTTTGAATGGGTCGGCCCTGACGGGAAATCCCTCACGGGCCCCCGCCAGACGCGCATAGCGCTCGAACGCCGCCGCATGGTGCTTGAAGACGCACGCCCGACGCCCTATGGCATCGTCTCCATCTGCGAAAACACGGAAGATCTCGGGCCGCGCTACGCGAAAATCGCTTACTTCTACGGGCTCCGCGCCTTTGCCTACAGCCTCATCCCGCATGGTGCCGAAACCATCGGCTGCCTCGGCGTCGAATCCGTCCGCCCGATGACCGTTCGCAAAGAGCTCTTGCACAGCCTCAACCTCTTCGCTGTGCTGCTCGGCAACATCCTGCTGCCGCAGGATCGCAGCCTGCACATGCAGGAGCGCTTCGACGTCATGAAGGACATCATCGACCACCTGCCCGGCATCGCCTACGTCGTCGACCGCAAGACGCTCGACATCGCCGTCTGCAACAAGCAGGCTGCCATCCAGATGGCCGGCCAGCCCATCGCAAAGCATCATCCCTGCTACGAGCTCCTGCACCGCCGCCACGTCCCCTGCCGCAACTGCCCGCTCGACTACCTCCCCGAAACCGTCACTGGCACATCCCACGCAGGCGGCCTGACGGCGGCCTGCCTCGAAAAGACATCCGACGGAGGTCATCCGCTCGTGCTCATCACGTCGTAAAAGCCGTATGCATAACACATGTTTCCAACCATCCATTTTCTATAGGTGCAAGAACAATTTCACGTTCTTGTACCTATTTTTTGATTGAAAAAGATTTAACTCAAAAGTATAATAATGACGAGTATATTTCTTTACGGAGGTGGCAGTATGTTCGGACGCACGCATGAATTGTCAATCCTTGAAGATGCCTATCGAAAAGCATCCTTCCAATTCCTCGTCATGTATGGACGTCGGCGCGTTGGAAAGACGACGATTCTTCAGGCATTCGCCCAAAAGCACCCCTGCATCTTCTTCCCGTCACAGGAAAAAAACGACGCGCTCAATCTCCACGATTTTTCGGAATCCGTGCAGACCTTCTTTACGGGCGATTTTCTCGCACCTTTTCCGGATTGGGGAAAGGCGCTCGCCTACCTCGGCCACCAGGCAGCAGACGATCGCCGCGTCGTCTTGATCATCGATGAATTTCCGTTCCTCGCCGCGCAAAACGCCTCGATCAAGAGCACGTTGCAGCATGCGATCGACCATGATTGGAAGGACAAGAATATCTTCCTGATCCTCTGCGGCTCCAGCGTCAGTTTCATGGAGAATGAAATCATGGGCTACAAGAGCCCGCTCTATGGGCGCATCACAGGGCAGATGGAGATCCAGCCATTCGATTACCTGGATGCTGCCGCTTTCTTTCCAAATTATCGCACGGAGGAACAATTGCTCGCCTATGGCATTCTCGGCGGCATTCCGCGCTATCTCGCAGCATTTGACAGCACCCGTTCCATCGAGGAAAACCTGGCACGCGAAATCCTCCCCGAAAATACATTCCTGCATGACGAGCCGCAGATGCTCCTCAAGATGGAACTCCGCGAGCCGAATGTCTACAACAGCATCCTCGAAGCCATCGCCAGCGGTGCCAACAAAGTTACCGCCATCGCGGACCGCATTCATGAAGACCGAAGCAAATGCGGAAAGTACCTCCAGACACTCCAAAACATTCGCCTTGTACGTAAAGTGATTCCCTGCGGAGAACCCGCAACCAGCAAGAAAGGCATCTATGTCTTTACAGATTTCTATTACACGTTCTGGTACCGCTTTGTCTTTTCCCGAAAAAATTACTATTCTCTGCTCGGACCGGAAGATGCAGCACATGAAATCATGGCGAGCATCAACGACTATATGGGGCCGATCTTCGAGTCCATCTGTCAGGAATATCTCCTGCGGCAGGCAAAAGAAAGAACGCTTCCCTTCATCCCCGACAAAGTTGGCAAATGGTGGGGGACGAATCCAGCGCTCAAGGCACAAGATGATGTTGATCTTCTCGCCATCGACCGCACGGGAACGGAAGCGCTCTTCTGCGAATGCAAATACCAGAACCGTCCCATGCCGATGGAAGAATATGATGACCTCATGGCCGCCACAGCAGCATTTCCAAAGATCACGAAGCGTCATTTCCTCTTCTTCAGCAAAGGCGGATATACAAAACCCGTAACAGAACGAGCCGCACACGATGGAGCAACGCTCTTGACGATTCCAGACCTTTATCGCACAATGCGCTGACACGGAAACGCCTGCGAAGAATTTATACCTTCGCAGGCGTTTCCGTGTCTCATTGCAAAAGTTTCAAAACATCCGTAGACGACCGATTTGCCTGCGCCAGCATGGACTGCGACGCCTGCAGCAGGACGTTGTTCTTCATGTAGCTCGTCATCTCTTTCGCCATATCGGCATCACGAATCGTTGATTCGCTGGCCGTCGTTGTCTCGTTCATCGTCACGATGTTCGCGTCCGTCGTGCGGAGTCGTGAGATATAGGCGCCAACCGTCGTCGCCTCGCCAAGCGCGTAGTCGAGTGCGCCATCGACGACGCTTATAGCGTCGCTGACATCCTTCTGCGTGCGGACGGAAGTTTCGTCGAGCGTCCTGCCGCCTTTTTCTTTGAGCGCCGTCGTGCGCATGTCGTTGAGGTAGAAATGAAGTTTCTCGTTCGACTGTGTGCCATGATGGATGACGAGGGGATGATTGACGTATTCCTCGTGCTCCAAAACCAGCGTCTGATCCGGTGTGCCGGGCGTGTACGTCATCGCTGGAGCAGGCGCATCTACATGCGGCACCGTCGTATTGAAACGAACCGCGCCGCACGTACCGTTCTCGCCTTTGCCAATCGCATCGCCCGTCTTGCTCGTCACATTCATGTAGTTGCAGTTGTTGAGCGTGATGTCCCCGATTGAGCCGTTCCTGCCCGAGCCGATGCCTGCGCCTGACTGGCATTGAATATTCAGATTAGAATTTTCAATCATGATATTGCTTGTGATTGTTCCTCCTTCCGAACTGCCAATACCGGCGGCAGCCTGATTCTTCACCGTAATATCCGAATTGGCGATGTAGATGTTGCCGCAACGCCCTGTCTCATAGCCGTTGCCAATCGCTGGATCGATCATTTTATTGGGAGCGATAATGGTCGCATTCTTGACGACAATGTCACCACAAGAACTCCCCGGACGCGACACCCCCGCCACCGTTGACGAGCCGCTTCCCACGATGACATCCATTGAATCATAATCGGTAAACGTACCGCTGTTGACCGTCACCGACGCTGAAGATTGTTCCTGATCGTCCGTTCCGATCAAAGCCCCCTGCAGCGTATTATCATTGTTGAAGATCAGCTTGCCCGTACCATACGCTCCACCTTCTACGGTCAAACCGCCTCCAACATGAATCACTGCATGATTGCTGATGGGAGGCTTCCACGTCGTTGTCGATGTCATCGGCGTCGAAATGGTATTCGTCCCTTTGAAATTGAAGACGTTATTCGTGCCCTGAAATCGCAAAAATGACATATCGTCGCCATTCGTTACGTCCAAGTCTTCAATCCACAAATTCGCATTCCCGTCTGACGGCCCCGTAATCTGGATGTTGCTGAGCGTCGCGCCCTTGGCTTGCACGAATTTGACATCATGGACGCCGGTCGCAATCGTGACCGTGCCCGCGCCGCTATCGAGTGCATAGACGCCTGCCTGCGTCACTGTATAATTGTTGCTGTTGATGGTGACAGGCGTGCCTGTCGGCTCGACAGCGCCAGAAAACGCAATCGCACCCGTCGGGCCGATGACCCCCGGATCTACGAGCTTGCCCGCCGTGTTTGGCGTTCCAGCAATGAACGTCGATGTCGTCACAATCACCGGCGTCTGGCTGTACCGCCCGTCGAGCAGCACTTTCCCATTGTACGTCGTCCCGCTCGCAATCGCATCGATCTGCGCCCGCCGCTGGTCAAACTCCTTCTGAATCGTCGCTCGGTCAGCGTCCGTATTCGTATCATTCGCTGCATTGATGGCGAGCTCTTTGAGACTGCACAATTCATCCGTGATGTCCTCGATGCCACCAGCCGCGACTTTCAGAAGCGATACGCCGTTCTGCACATTCTGGTCGTCCTGCACAAGGGAGTGGAGGCGTGTTCGCATTTTCTCGCTGATGGCATACCCCGACGCATCATCGCCCGCGCTGTTCAGCCGCATGCCCGACGAGACTTTTTTGAGGTCTTTTGCGGCCTTGCTGATGTTCTTGTTCAGCTCGCCGAGCGACATCATCGCCGCACCGTTGTTCATGACCGTCATCGCCATAATGATTCCCCCAAAGTGACAAATCCGTTTGTCACGACAGCGATGTTCTTCCTTCTATGTTCTCCATTATAGTACAACCGCCCCCCCGAGCAAGACAATCCCGATCTTCTTCGCAGCACTGTCAAATAAAAAATCGCTTGCGAGATTCGATTCTATCAAAATCTCACAAGCGATAGCATTTTGATTTTTATTCTTTCCCCCACGCATGCACGCCGTCCGTGCTGCCGAGGAGGTTCGGATCAAATTTGGGTTCGAGTCCTGCCTTGCGCTCGGCGACGTAGTCGTTCAGGGCGAGCTTCGCGTATTTCGCGAGGCGCGCGACGGCGTAGAGATTCGTCAGGCACAGGAAGCCCATGAAGAGGTCGGCGAGGTTCCAGACGAGCGTGAGTTCGGCGAGGCAGCCGAACAGCACCATGAGCACGACGCCCGAGCGGAAGATGTTCAGCACCTTGCGGTTCATGGCTTCGTCATGCTCGAAGAACGCGATGTTGATCTCGCCATAGTAGTAGTTGCCGACGATGGAGCTGAAAGCGAACAGCAGGATCATGAACGAGACAGCCGCCGGCGCGAGCTGGCCGAAAATCGAGGCGAGCGACGCCTGCGCGAGCGCGATGCCCGTGAGCTTGCCGCCGATTTCGTACTGGCCTGTCAGGAGGACAATGAACGCCGTGGCCGAGCAGACAATCCATGTATCGACGTAGACGCCGAACGACTGCACGAGGCCCTGCTTGACCGGGTGCGAGACGTCGGCCGTGGCTGCCGCATTCGGCACGGAACCCTCGCCTGCCTCATTCGAGAACAGACCGCGCTTGATGCCCGTGAGGATGGCTGTGCCGATGCCGCCGCCGACGGCCGCCTGCGGGCTGAATGCATCGTGGAAGATCAGCGCGAACATCGCAGGCACCTGGTCGATGTGCATGATGACGACGATGAGCGCGACGAGCAGATAAAGACCTGCCATGACTGGCACGAGCACTTCCGTGAAGCGCGCAATGCGCTTCATGCCGCCGAAGATGACGAGCGCTGTGCAGACGCAGAGGAAGATGGCCGTCGCCATCGGCGGGATAGCAAATGCCGTCTGTGCCGAAAGCGCAATCGTGTTTGCCTGCACCGAGACGTAGATGAGGCCGAACGTCACGGAAATCAGCACGGCGAAAAGCTTTGCGACGCCCGGCTGATGCAGGGCATTCTGGATGTAGTACGCCGGGCCGCCGTGGAACTTGCCCTCGCCGCGCGGCAGCTTGTAGATCTGCGCGAGCGTGCTTTCGACAAAGCCTGTCGCACAGCCGAGGAACGCAATCGCCCACATCCAGAACACAGCGCCCGGGCCGCCCGTGACGATGGCGATCGCGACACCTGCGATATTGCCGACGCCGACGCGCGAGGCTGTCGAGACGCAGAATGCCTGGAACGAGCTGATAGCCTCTTTGCCCGACCCTTTCGAGCCAATGCCCTCCGTCAGCACGCGCAACATCTCCGGCAGCATGCGGAGCTGAACGAACTTCGTCGAGAGCGTGAACCAGATGCCGCAGCCGACGAGCACGATGATGAGCACGTACGACCAGAGGATGTTGTTGACGGCATCGACGAGACTGCTGAAAACTTCCATGAAATCACTGCCTTTGCTAGAATTTTTTATGCATGAATGCTATTGTTATTATATGGGATATGGCATAGGCTGTCAACGCAACATGTCAATCTGTTTCATGACAGTAGACGATTTCTAGAGAGGAGCGATTCGATGAAAGCTACAGTCGACAAAAGCCTCTGCGTGGCCTGCGGCGCTTGCGCAGGCACGTGCCCGTGGGTGTTCCGCATGGGGGCGGACGGGCTCGCAGAGGCATATGGAGAAATTGAAAAAACAGAACTCGATGCGGCACAAGACGCCGCACAAGACTGCCCAGTCGGAGCTATCAAGATTGAATAGCAAAACAGCACGGTCGTTGTCGATACGACCGTGCTGTTTGTCTGTGCGTGCTTCCGACTACTCCCCCCGCCGCTTCGCGGCCCGTCCCCCCTCAGTGAGGGGAGCTGAATAGTGCGTCAGCCAATCATGCTCTTAATATCATCTTCGACGCTCGAAATTGTGCCGATGCCGAAGTTTTCAACCAGCACTTTTGCAACGTTCGGAGAAAGGAAGGCCGGGAGCGTCGGGCCAAGGTGGATGTTCTTGACGCCGAGGTGCAGCAGGGCGAGCAGGACGATGACGGCTTTCTGCTCGTACCAGGCGATGTTGTAGGCAATCGGCAGCTCGTTGACATCGTCGAGGCCGAAGACTTCTTTGAGCTTCAGCGCAATCAGCGCGAGGCTGTAGCTGTCATTGCACTGGCCGGCGTCGAGCACGCGCGGGATACCGCCGATGTCGCCAAGATCGAGCTTGATGTACTTGTACTTCGCGCAGCCTGCCGTCAGGATGACCGTATCTTTCGGCAGCGCCTTTGCGAACTCCGCATAGTAGTCGCGGCTCTTCATGCGGCCGTCGCAGCCCGCCATGACGACGAACTTCTTGATAGCACCGCTCTTGACGGCCTCGACGACCTTGTCCGCGAGCGCGAAGACCTGCTCATGCGCGAAGCCGCCGACGATCGTGCCCTGTTCGAGCTCTTTCGGCGACGGGCACTTCTTGGCGAGCTCGATGAGCGGCGTGAAGTCTTTCGTGCCATCGGCTTTCGCCTCGATGTGCGGGCAGCCGGGGAAGCCGACCGCGCCCGTCGTAAAGATACGCGCCTTGTAGCTCTCTTTCGGCGGCACGAGGCAGTTCGTCGTCAGCAGCACTGGGCCGCCAAACGCCTCAAACTCTTCCTTCTGCTTCCACCAGGCATTGCCGTAGTTGCCCGCGAAGTTGTCGTATTTCTTGAAGAACGGATAGTAATGTGCTGGCAGCATTTCGCCGTGCGTATAGACATCGACGCCCGTGCCCTTTGTCTGCTCGAGCAGCATCTCGAGGTCTCTGAGGTCATGGCCGGAAATCAGGATGGCCGGATTCTTGCGGACACCGAGATCGACTTTCGTGATCTCCGGGTTGCCGTAATGCTCCGTGTTCGCCTTGTCAAGGAGCGCCATTGTCTGGACGCCCCACTTGCCCGTTTCGAGCGTCAGCGCCGTCAGGTCGTCCGCCGAAAGGCTGTCGTCAAGCAGCTTTGCAAGCGCGGACTGGAGGAACGCGTCAATCGTCTCATCCTCTTCGTCGAGGGCATTTGCATGCTTGAGGTAAGCCGCGAGGCCCTTGAGGCCGTACGTGATGAGCTCGCGCAGGCTGCGCACGTCCTCGTTCTTCGTCGCGAGCACGCCGACATCATCGGACGCAGCCTTGGCGTCAAACGATGAAGCATCCGCCGTCCAGAGCGCAGCCGCCGGGAGCTTCGAAGCATCCTTGAGCTGGCCCTTGAGCTCGTCCTTCACGGCGAGCGTCTTCTCAACGCGGGCGATCAGAGCCGCGCGATCGAAGTTCGCATTCGTAATCGTCGCAAAGAGGTTCACGGAAACGAGATGGTTCACGTCCTTCGTTACCTTGCCGCCCTCGGCACGCAGCTGCGTCGTAACGGCCGAGAGGCCTTTCGTCGCGTAAATCAGAAGATCCTGCATCGCGGCGACCTCCGGCTTCTTGCCGCAGACGCCGATCTGCGTGCAGCCCTGGCAGCGGGCCGTCTCCTGGCACTGGAAGCAAAACATCTTGTTTTCCATGGGAAATCTCTCCTTCTCGTCTATAAAACACTCATTGTGATTCGTTGCTTTCGATGGCTTTATCATAGCAGAAAGATTGCACCTTATCTGTAACAGATGTTACTTCAAACAAAAAGGCTCTCCCTCTGGGAGAGCTGGCGCGCGTAGCGCGACTGAAAGGGTAGTTTGAGGCACGTACTGACAAACACAGATAAAATTTGTCAGGCTACTGCCTCAAACTACCCTCTCCGCCCCTTCGGGGCACCTCTCCCAGAGGGAGAGGCTTATTTTCATAACATCAGTAATGCGGATGTGCCTTGACGTAGTCTACCGGGCGGCTCCAGTCAACGTGGACGTCAGTGTTCTCCCAGAGGCGCGTGAGGGCGAGCTGGAAGTTTTCCTTGCTCGACCACGGCTCGATCGTCTCTTCCGTGAAATCCATGAGCGTCTCGTGCGGGACCTGGAGCGTCAGCGGCTTGCCGAGGAAATCCTCGGCTTTCTTCTTGCCCTCGTCGCTGCCGAGGGTCACGGTGATTTTCTTTGCGGCTTCGTCGTATTCGATCCAGCCGAGGTCGTCGCCATAGCTCACGGCAACGCTATATGGTTCTGCCATCCAAAATTTCCCCTTTTCATCTATTCTTTCATCCATTATAATAGCTCCGAACGGAATTGTACACCTAGCAACCAATTTTTTACAGAAAGACAGGCGATTTTTTGTATACGGAATATCTCACACTCGGAGCCGTGCTGCTGCTCTCCTACCTCGGCCACAACATGACCGTCGTCTATGCGACGCTTATCGTGCTCGCACTCAAAGTCATCGGCGTGCTCGGTATCA
The DNA here is from genome assembly GCA_900315575.1 of uncultured Veillonellaceae bacterium. Lineage (GTDB taxonomy): Bacteria > Bacillota > Negativicutes > Selenomonadales > Selenomonadaceae > Selenomonas_C. Next base: position 3,090 of record OMZR01000018.1, on the reverse strand, counting down.
CGTCGCCGCTCTCGGCGCTCGGCTCGCAGGGGCTCCACTGGGGCATCATCCTGCTGACGGCCGCCATCCTCGTGCCGATTGCAACGGGCGAGATCACGATCAGCACGATGATCGACTCCTTCAAGTCCCCTGCCGGTCTCATCGCCATCACGGCCGGCCTGCTCGCCGCCATCGCCGGTGGTGGCGGCGTCAAGCTGCTCGCCGTCGATACGGAACTCATCCCCGCGCTCATCATCGGGACGATGGTCGGTGTCATCGCGTTCAAAGGTGTTGCAGTCGGCCCGCTCATCGCCGGCGGCCTGACGTACTTTATCCTATTCCTTATGAAGCAGTTCCAATAGTTCCGAGAAAAAGAGGAATATTCTCGTATTTCTTCTTTTGTCAAGACTTGTATCCATGTTTTTTTTATGCTATAGTAACACACAAAGAAGGAAACGCCTGAGATGTGCGTGGGCTTCTGATTATGTCGAACCTACACTTTTATAAGGGAACCCGATTTGATTCTCGTGGACGTTCACTCGCAAGTTACGAATCAACGGAAGCGCGACTTAAGGTACCCACCTGCGATCCGCAGGTTTTCGACATAGTAAGCGAACGGCATTTTGGACCCCTTTTTTAATGAGGCTTGCTGATTTTCATCGGCAAGCCTCATTCGCGTATCTGCGCAAAAAAAATGGAGCCTCACGGCTCCGTGATGTCCCTCATGCGGAAGTAGTCACCAATATAATAGGCGAGCATGTAATTGAACGCGACGACGGCGTCGTCGAAATCAGCACCAGTGAGTTCCTTGAGCTTGTTGATGCGGTAGCTCACGGTGTTGCGGTGCGCGTACATGGCGCGCGCCGTCTCCTGGATGCTGTTCATGTGGAACAGGTAGTATCGCAGCGTCGGCGCGAGCTGTGAGTTGTGCTCTTCGTCGTAGCGCAGGATCGGCGCGAGCATGTCGTCGTAGGCTTTGCGCAGGGGCTTGACGTCTTTGAGTGCAAAGAACAGGCTGTAGACGCCGATGTCGTTGAACGCCATGACAGGCTTTTCGGTCAGGCGCGCGACTTCGAGCGCGGCCTCGGCCTGCTGATAGCCCTCCGTGAGTCCGGCGTACTGCATGTGCACCTGGCTCTCGCCGCAGGCCGTCGGCTTCAGTTCGTCTGGCAGCTTCTTCCAGTATTTTTCAAGGATGGTGAAATCGTCCTCGGGATTCTTGTGAAAGAGGATCAGGAGCAGCAGATCCTGCTGGAAGAACAGCAGGTACGGCTGGCGGAGGTGGTTGAGCATGCGCTTCCAGCCCTCGATGATCGCGGGCTTCTTCGCCTCCGGGAGCGCTTCGTGCGAGAACTCGTAGAGCTTGAGCTGGAACGCCGAATGCGGGTAGAGTCCCGACGAGAGCGCCTGCAGGTAGTCGTCCTTCTGGCAGCTCGACGTGATGATGCCGCGCACGAGCGTCTCGAAATTCAGCTCTTTCTGCTGGGCGAGCAGCAGACGCTCGCAGTAATCCTGCATGATGTCGGCGAAGCGGATGCGCCACGGCATCGTGAAGACGGGGAAATCCTTCTGCTCGCAGTAATCGAGCAAGCCTTCTGTGACTTCCTGCTCTGTGACGTACTTGCCGACGTTGAGGATCAGGCCGCTCGCGCGGTAGCGGATCAGGCGCTCGACGAACGACTTCATCCACGTCTCGTGGTCGCTCATGAGCCCCGTCGTGATGACGAGCTCGTTGCCGCGGAAGAATTTGATGTTCTCGATTTCCTCGCAGAGCTGCACCCATGAAAATTCGCGCGTCATGCCAGCATCGCCTGTCAGCGGGTGGAGCTGATAGGCCGCCTGCGTTTCCTGATAGACTTTCTGAATCTGGATGGACAAGATGTCCGCCTCCTGTCAGCTGAACAAGCGATAGAACCCATACGCCGTACAGACGGCGGCGATGAGCGTGATGTAGGGGAAGATGCCGCATTTCTTCTGGAACGTGCCATCCTCTTCTTCCTCGAGCGTGCTCTGTGGGAACTGCCCTTTGTCCTGAATGTAATGGCGGAACAGGAACACCGGCACGATCAGCGAGCAGATAATGAGGCCCGCGAGGATGTTGCTCGCGCCGAAATACGCAGCCGCGACGCCGAGGAATGCGACATTGCAGAACGAGAGCACGACATCGATGCCGAGAATCGCCGTCGGCGCCTTGAACGGGCGCTCGAGTTTTGCGCGGTCGATGCGATGAATCCAGCCGGACTGGAGATTCAGGAAGCTGAAGATGATGTAGCCGCAATTCGAGGCAATCAGCACGACCATGTAATCGGAAAGCGTCAGCAGGAACAGGTTGAAGCAGAGATCCGTGCACATCGCGAAAATCGGCGAGCCATGCTTGTTGACTTTCGAGAGGTAGCGCGGCAGCCAGCCGTCGACGCTCGCCTGATAGAGCGTGCGTGACGAGCCGGCCATGGCCGTCATGACAGCGAGCGTGATGGAAAACAGCAGCATGACGACAATCGCATGCGTGACCGTCATGCCAGCGCCGAGCATGCCGCCCATCGCGCGGGCAACGCCGGTACCGTCCACGATATCCGGAGCGTTGAGCGCATCGAGGCCGAGCACGCCTTCAAAGACGAACGGCACGAGCGAGAACATGACGACGCAGAGCAGGCCGGAGAAAATCAGCGATTTCGGGACGTCCGTCTTCGGATGCTTGAACTCCTTCGTATAGCAGACGCAGGTCTCGAATGCGTATGTCGTCCAAGCCGCGACGTACATGCCGCTCAGGAAAATGCCGATGCCCTGGAAATCCCACGCACCATTCACAGGCACGTACGGCTGGAAATTCGCGAAATCGACCTCGCCCGTGACGAGCGGGACAAGCGAGACGAGCAGCAGCGGCAGCAGGCCGACGAGCGAGAGGAACATCGTGATCTTCGCGGCTTTCGAGATGCCGAAATACTGCGCCGTGAAGATGGCGACGAGGAAGACGGCTGCGAGGAAGAACCGCGCATTCAGCCGGATCGTCAGGCCGTCCGAGATGAAGCTGAGATTCGCAATCGTGTACTGCCACGTCATGATGGCGGAATCGGGCGGAAACAGGCTCGTCAGGATGTAGCCGGCGATGAG
>OMZR01000161.1 GCA_900315575.1 uncultured Veillonellaceae bacterium | reverse complement strand
ATTGTCGTACCATTGCCGAATCGTCCTCGAGCCACGAATCACGCGGCTTGAGGCGATGCTGATGCTAATTTTTCACCCACACTTATGGGTGAAGAGCCTGAAAATATTTCGGATTGTCCAGCGCGAACAGGATCCGCGTCTCTTTGTCGACCATATCCTCCGTGAGCTCGCTCATCGGCAGGACGTCTTTGTTGTAGCGGCTCAGTTTGTTGTCCACGACGATGGCGTCTTGGATGCCGTAACGCTTCTTCAAGATGTCATTCGTCAGGAGGCCCAGTTCGCCGTACGGATAAATTATGAACCGTGCCCCCCCGATTCATATTGTTGTTCTATGCATCTGCATACGGCGTGAAACCATTCGGTACGTTCCATCTACTTCACTTCTTTCTCATGTAATCATGCTTCTTTTGCATAAAGAATATACGCTGCCCGTGTTTTTTCCTTGTATTATACACGTTATTCCGTTATACTATCAACAGAAAGGCAGTGACGACATGAAGCGATCCGAGCTCTTGAAGCTCCTGAAAAAGCATGGTTGCAAGCTCGTGCGCAACGGCTCGCGACACGATATTTTCTACAGCCCCATCACCAATCAAGAATTTCCTGTGTGGCGTCACGGAAAGGACATCCCGAAAGGGACTGCCACGGAAATCATGAAACAGGCTGGCATCCAATAAGGAGGAATCCCTCATGGCAAAATACGTGTATCCCGCAATTTTTTCGTGGAACGAAGAGGACAGTGTCTATTACGTATCGTTCCCCGATGCTGCGAACTGGTTCACGGACGGCGAAACCGTGGAAGAAGCGATGGAAAACGCGACGGACGTGCTGAATCTCATGCTGCTCCACCTCGAAGAAACGCACCGCGAAGCAGATATCCCAACGCCTAGCCGCATCAACGACATCCAGAAAACGGATGCTCGCGATGTCGTGACGCTCGTCGCTGCGGATACGGCAGCCTACGCAGAACAACTCGCAATGCAGGAAAACCCCATCCGCCACGCACGCGAGAAAGCAGGGCTGAACATCAAGCAGCTCGCCAACCTCCTCGGCGCGCCGTACCGCACCGTGCAAGACTGGAACGCCGGGAAGCAATTTCCGCCGAAATGGGTCGAGCAACTCGTCATCGACAAAATCCATGCAGCCATTTGAGAACGCTTCGAGACACAGGCTGCCGCTTTTGCGGCGGCCTTTTTAGTTTGCCTTGTACCGCTCCCAGTTCTCCGCGATCCGCACGGCGGCGTCGATGGCGTCGAGCATGCTTTCTTCGCTGGCACGGCCTTCGCCGGCCTTGCCGTACGCGGTGCCGTGGTCGACGCTGGTGCGGATGACGGGGAGGCCGATGGTGACGTTGATGCCGCTCATCGAGGTGTACTGGCCGGTCGTGGGGTTCATGACGAAGCCGGTGATTTTGAGCGGGATGTGGCCTTGGTCGTGGTACATGGCGACGACGATGTCGTAGGCGCCGCCCATGGCTTTGACGAAGACGGTGTCGGGAGGGATCGGGCCTTCGACAGCGTATCCTTTATTTTTCATCGCCTCGATGGCGGGGATGATCTCATCGGCTTCTTCATGGCCGAAGAGGCCGTCTTCACTGCAGTGCGGGTTGAGGCCGGCGACGGCGATGCGCGGATGTTCGTAGCCGAGGAGCTTCATGGCGTGATCGGCAAGGCGGATGACTTCTTCGACGCGCGCTTTCTTGACGCGGTCGCACGCTTCGCGCAGCGAGACGTGCGTCGAGACGTGGATGACGCAGAGCTTTCGATCCGTGCGGATGCCGCTCGCGAGGAGCATGGCGTACTGCGGCGTGTGCGTGTACTCGGCGAAGATTTCCGTGTGGCCGCTGTAGTGGTGGCCGGCCATGTGGAGGGATTCTTTGTTGATGGGCGCGGTGACGACGGCGTCGACCTTTTTCGCGAGCGCGAGGGCGATGCCTTTTTCGATATACTGGAAGCAGACGTCGCCGCAGAGCGCGGAGACCTTCTTGTATTCCCAGCCGCCGGGCTGCAGGAGGTTCATGTTGATGTAGTCGATCGTGCCGTATTCACCTGTTGCTTCCGATGGGTCTTGGATTTCATGGAGCTTCAGGCCGAGGTAGCAAAAGCGCACGGCGTCTTCGAGGGCAGCCTTGTCGCCGATGATGATGGGGATGGCCGCGTCGTAGACGTCTTTCTTGTTCAGCGCCTTGACGGAGATCTCCGCGCCGATGCCGGCGGGGTCGCCCATGGTGATGGCGAGGCGCTTGCGCCCTTTCTTCGGGTCGTTCGATTCCATTCAGAGGTCACCGTCCTTGATTTTCTTGCGGATCTCCGTCGTCGAGATGCCTTTCGTGTAGGGCACGTAGATGACGTCGACGCCGAGCTTGCCGAGTTCTTTCTCGAAGTTGTTCCAGCGCTCCGTGCCTTTCCAGTCGTCGCCGATGAAGATGGCGTCGAAGTGATAGAGCTCCCAGAGCTTGAATTTATCGCGGAAGCGGTTGATGACGGCGCGGTCGACGCCGCGGATGGCGGCGAGGATGCGGCGGCGGCCTTCTTCGTCGATGATGGGGCGGCGGTGCTTGTAGCCTTCGACGACGTCGTCGCCGTGCACGCCGACGATGAGGTAGTCGCACTGGCTCTTCGCGGTCTCGATCATGTTGAGGTGGCCGGTGTGGAAGAGGTCGAACACGCCGTCGGTGTAGCCGATCTTATATTTCTTTGCCATCTTGCACGCTTCTTTCGTCAGAGGATATGGGTTCATCGAACAATTGGAGCCGCGAAATGGGATGCACCTTGCGCTTGTTTTCTGGCGGCAGGGTCATATAGTCGCCGTATTTCACGGTGAGGTAGCCGTCGTAGTCGGCTGCGCCGGGGAGCGTCATGCTTTCGAAAGGATACAGCGCGAGGTCTTCGTACCAGCGGCGCTCGTAGCCGTCGATGCCCTTGGGCGTCGGGAACGTCAGAATGCGGACGAGCTGCGTCTTTTTGCCGCGCCCGCTCTCGATGAAGGCACTGAAATGGCGCACGAGCGTCGCCATCGGGACGAGGTCCATGAGGGTGTAGATTGCGCGTTCCCACGCATGCTTCGCCGTGTCCTTGCCGATGTGCGACCAGAAGAATTTGCGGTAGGCGTAGCATTTGAAGTGATGCCACCGCCGCGCGAGCGCGCCGTCGGGGACGCTGTCGAACGGCATGAGGTCGATGGAGACGCCCATGCCGTACGGCATTTGTTCCTGGTGGAGGCGGACGAAGGCCGTACCTTTGCGGCGGAGCTTGCCGTAGCCCCACCGGTAGCCCGGCACGTCGCGCAGATCCTGCATATAGTATTTCTCGGGATCGAGCTCCGTCTTGCAGGCCGCGCGGAACTTTTCGTACTCCTCGCGCAGGAAGCCGATGTCGGCATCGTCGTCCCAGGGGATGTAGCCCTTGTGGCGGATCGCGCCAAGCATCGTGCCGCCGACCATCTGGTAGCGGATGCCGTGCTTCTTGCAGATGCGATCGACTTCGGCGATGAGCTCCTGCTGCTGGAGCTGGAGGCGACGGAGCTCGTCCGGCGTCATGTAGTATTCAGCAGGCATGATTCCAAACGCCCCCACATTTTTGCACACGAAAACACGCCACCCCGGCCGTCTGCGTTCCGTGGCATCCTGGGTGGGATGCCGACGAACGGCGACGGCCGTGGTGGCGTGCTGATTGCGTATATGCGATTTTCGAAGAGAGGTCAGCTGTGGATAACGCGCAAAAGATTAAAGGGCGATTACCCCCCCCCATAATCTGATATTAATTTCTGCGTATGCCACGATGATTCCTCCTAAAAATTTTGCTGGTTCCATCATAGCATATCTGCGGGATGATAGCAATATGAAAAAGATGGACGCTTCCTTTTCATCTCACCGCCGCCCGAGTTCCTTGATGGCGTTCGCGATGAGTTCGGCGCGGGTGCCGATGACGACTTGGACGGCGTTGCCGCTGGAGAAGACGCCGCGCACGCCCATGTGACGGAGGACGTGCTCGTCGATCTTCGTCGGGTCTTTCACGATGAGGCGCAGGCGCGTGACGCAGGAGCCGACTTCTTCGAGGTTGTCGAGGCCGCCGAGGTTCGCGACGAGCGTCTCTACGTAGGCATTCGAGAGGACGTCTTCGTCCGTGCTTTCCTCGAACTCGATGTCGTCGCCGCGCCCGATGGTCGGCAGGTCGTACGTGCGGATGGCCCAGCGGAACACGACGTAGTAGATGACGCCGAACGCGAGGCCGAGCGGGAGGATGAAGATCGGCTTCGTCGCGAGGCCCCAGTTCAGCACGTAGTCGATGAAGCCGGCGGAAAAGCCGAAGCCGTGGAGCACGCCAAACGCGTACGCGAACGACATGGCGAGCCCGGTGAGGATGGCGTGGATGCCGTAGAGCATGGGCGCGATGAACATGAACATGAACTCGATCGGCTCCGTGATGCCCGTGAGGAAGGCCGTGAACGCGACAGAGGCGAGGGCGCCCGCGATCTTGTGGCGGTTCTCTTTTTTTGGGTCAATCACAAAACCTGTGGGATTCGAATAGCTTAGACGAATAATTCATGTTGTCAAAAAAGAGGACATCCGCTAAGATGTGGAAATGCAT
>OMZR01000004.1 GCA_900315575.1 uncultured Veillonellaceae bacterium | reverse complement strand
AGACACGTTCATGGGCTTCCATTGCGGCAACACGCCGCTCTGCAAACTCAAGAAGGGCGGCGTGAAGTACCAGCTCATTCAGAACCGCCTGCTCGAAGGCGGCAAGACGCCGGACATCACGCGCGGCACGCTCGAAGGCGACATCGCCTCCGGCGACATCACGTTCTACCGTCTGCAGAGCACGGCCGACGGCAAGCTCCGCGCCTACATCGCCGAAGGCGAAGTCCTCCCGGCAGCCACGAACTCCTTCGGCGGCATCGGCATCTTCGCCATCCCCGAAATGGGACGCTTCTACCGCCATGTGCTCATTGAGAAGCGCTTCCCGCATCACGGCGCCGTGGCCTTCGGCCACTTCGGCAAAACCATCTTCGATCTCCTGCGCCAGCTCGGCGTTGAAGATATTTCCTACAACCAGCCGAAAGGCGTCCGTTACCCCTCGGAAAATCCTTTCGCCTGATTGCTGGATGACTTGTTCCCCAATTTCTCCAATGTTTTGACCCTGAAATTCCCCAAAGAAAAAAACCGGCCGCGCGGCCGGTTTTTTCGTGTAGTTTTGTTCTCATCACTCAAAGCTTGTGTGCGATGGGGCGGTGCTTTTCAAACGTACAGACTTCCGTGAAGCCGAGTTCGCGCAGAATGTTCTGGGCGTCCTGCATGTGATCGGCGAGGAATTCCGGTTTGTGGGCATCGCTTCCCATCGTGAGGACACGTCCACCGAGCGACCGATAGAGTCTCAGGATGTCACGCGCGGGCGTCGTGTTCTTGAGGCCATAGTGCCAGCTCGACGTGTTGAGCTCGATGCCCTTGCCGTCCGCGATGACGATCTTGAAAATCTCGGTCAGGATGCCTTGGATTTTTTCAAACGCAATCGGCCCCGCAGGATCGTAGCGCGCGATGAGGTCGACATGCGCGAGCACGTCATAGCCTTTGAACGCCTTGACGACGTCGAGCATTTCCTGATAGTAACGCTGGTTGTACTCATCCTGCGTGCGCCCTTTCATAAAGTCGCCCGTCCAGAATTCCTTGTCCTCGACCTGATGGATGCTGCAAAGCACGAAGTCGAGCTGGTCGCCGTAGTCTTTGAGCAGCTTCTCGTACTGCGGAATCGTATGCACCTGGATGCCGAACTCGAGGCCATTCTTGATAGCGATCTTGTCGCCATACGTGCGCTTCATGCGATAGAGCTTTGCGAAATATTCGGGATAATGCACGTTCGTCAACGGCTCGAGCGAGCTCTTCGGCGTGCCGACGCCATCGCCGCCGCGCCAGCCGATCTCCCCCGCATCCGTCCAGTCTTTCTTGATACCGTAGTCCACATGGTCGGTAAAGCACATCTCGTCGAGCCCGAGCGCGATACCGCGCTCGATCTGCGCCTCCATCGGCACATGCGAGTCATCGCTGAATTCAGAATGGAGATGGTAGTCGTAAAGCATCGGACATCCTCCTATGGAGATAAAAAATGGCAGAATTGAATCCCTCTTTTCGATTCTACCATATTTTTTCTCGTTCACAATCACCCGATATCCGACCTGCGCAATGCTTCCTCGCCTTCTTCGCCCGTACGGATGCGGATGATGTTGTCGATGCCGGAGACGAAGATCTTGCCGTCGCCGATGTGGCCTGTATAGAGTTCGAGCTTGAGGAGCTCGACGAGGTCAGAGACAGCCTCCCGTTCGCAGATGATGAAGAGGCAGGTCTTCGGCAGGAGCTGGATTTCCGTGGATTCTTCCGGTGCGTATTCATACGAACCGTGCTGGATGCCGCAGCCGAGCGCCTGAAAGACCGTGACGCCCGTGATGCCGGCCGTGCTGAGCTTCTTGAGGAGCGGCGTGAGCTTCTTCATGCCCATCATGATCTCGATGCGGGCAAATCCTGCGCCGCCTGCGTTCTTCTTTGCTTCGTTCATGCCGATGCCTCCTTTGCAGCAGATTCCATCGCACGCTCTGCCTGCCCCCCTGCCGAGAGGAACGCACGTGCCACGCCATCGGCAAGATGCTCATTCTCGTGAAGCGCGAAGAGCGTGATGCCGAACGGGTCCACGTGGTCGCCTGCGTCTTCCGGCACGGCGATGGCCGCAAGATCCAGGAGATTGCAATGGTTCGTGTAAAGTCCCATGAGACTGTTCGTCCGGACAGGGTCGTCATCGACCTCTGCGCGCGTGAACGTGCCACCCGCTGTCGGCAGCGCGAGCACGGCACCCTCCAGAAGCTCCGCTGCGCGATGACGATAAAGCGCGAGCGCGTGCATATCGTCAAAAAGCTTCGCCGCCGTGTACGACGTTTGCCCGCCCGAGCGCAGGATGGTTTCTGTCACAGGGAAGATTTCGCCCGGATGCGCCTCGACGAACGCGCCGAGGTCAGCCCAGCGCTCAGCGACGAAAGCACCTTCATAAAGGAGCTTTGCCGCATGCTCGAAGACATCGATGGAAATGAATTCGACCGGGACGCCGAGTGTTTCGAGCCGCTCTGCCGCACGCTGCCATTTCCGCTCCATCACCTGCGCCGTCTGGCCGAAGAACTGGAGGCCGTCCGCAGGCAGGAGGATTTTCTTCGGCAGCGCCGCTGCCTTTCGCACGAGCGGACGCGACCAGCGGCACGCGGCATCATAGCCGCGCGCAATGCCGTCAACGGCCTCGGCTTCACCGAGCGTATGAGCAAAGACCGTCACGCAATCGAGGCTTGCGCACGCGGGCACGACACCCTTCGTCGACCAGGCGCCGAGCGCAGGCTTCCAGCCGACGAGCGCGTTGAGCATCGCCGGCACGCGGCCGGAACCTGCCGTATCCGTACCGAGTGCAAATGCTGCGAGGCCGCAGGCGACGCTGACCGCCGAACCAGAGCTCGAACCGCCGCTGATGCGCTCGGGCACATAAGCGTTCTCGACTTCTCCGTAAGGGCTGCGCGTGCCGACGAGGCCTGTCGCGAACTGGTCGAGGTTCGTCTTGCCAATCGGGATGGCGCCCGCCGCGAGGAGCTTCTTCACGACCGTCGCGCTTTCCTCCGGCCGGTACGCATAAGCCGGGCAGGCCGCCGTCGTCTCTGCACCCGCGAGATCGATGTTGTCCTTGATGGCGAACGGGATGCCCCAGAGCGGATACTTTTTGAAGTCCATCGGCGGCATCTCCGCGAGATGCGGGCCGATGAGCTCCATCGAGGGCGGCGTGATGAAGATGTGCTTTTCCGCGAGCGCCGCACTGCGCTCAATCACAGATTTCACAACATCACGCGGCGAAAAGCTGCCCGTTTCATAGCCGTTTTTAAGTCCGGGAATCGTCAGGATTTCCGGGATTTCTTTTTTGCTCATGCCGTCTTCTCCTTCCGGATGCCTGCGAGAACCTGCCCGGCATCGACCTGGGCACCGCTCTCGGTGCAGATGGCCGTGACCGTGCCGGAGGCCTCGGCCGTGACGGGAATCTCCATCTTCATGCTTTCGAGCACGGCGATCGTCTCGCCTTTCTCGACATGCTGCCCCTCCTCGACGAGGAGCTTCCAGACGCTGCCCGGCACGGTCGCGAGCACGCCTTCCGAATCTGCGGGGATGACGGCCTCCTGCTGCGGCGCGGCCGCCGTCTCGCTGACGAATGTATCGAGGCCCTGTTCGTGCCAGCGCTGCTTCTCCGCTTCAAAGGCGGCTTCCTGATGCGCCTTGAACGCTGCGCTTTCCTCCGCAATCGAAGCGAGATATGCCTTGTACTCGCCGAGGTTGAAACTTGTCTCCTCAATGCGGATGTCGAAGTTCCCGCGCAAGAAATCATTGCGCGCCTTGAGGAGCTCATCCGGTGCGACGGGATAGAAACGCAGCTGGTCGAAGAAGTTCAGCAGCCACGGCTTGCCTTTCGGGAAGTATCTGGTCGTCTGCAGCGAGTTCCACATCTGAATCGTGCGGCCGACGAACTGGTAGCCGCCAGGCCCCTCCATGCCGTAGACACAGAGGTAGGCGCCGCCGATGCCGACGGCGTTTTCCGGCGTCCACGGACGCGCGGGATTATACTTCGTCGTGACGAGGCGGTGGCGCGGGTCGAGTGGCGCCGCGACGGGCGCGCCGAGATAGACGTCACCAAGTCCGAGCACGAGATAGTCGGCATCGAAGACGATGCGCTTGACATCATCGAGGGAATCGAGACCGTTGATACGGCGGATGAACTCGGGGTTGCTCGGGCACCACGGCGCATCGGGGCGCGTCGTCTCCTGATAGCGCCATGCCGCGAGCTGCGTCTGCGGATCGTCCCATGAGAGCGGCAGATAGACGATGCGCGACGGCACCGTGATGTCGTCGAGATGCGCGAGGTGCGCATTGGCATCGACGATGGCGCCCGCCATGGCCTTTGCATCGGTCTGCGCGAGGTCGAAATGCACTTGCAGCGAGCGGATGCCCGGCGTCATATCGATGATCGGGAGCTTCCGCTTTTCGAGCTCCTGCATGAGGATATGCGCGCGGAAGCGGTATTCGATGCCGAGCTCCATCGGGCCGAATTCCATGAGAACATTTTCCTCGCCATCGAGGCGCAGGCAGTATGCCATGCCGTCTGCCGTGCCCTGCGCGAGGATGGCATCCTCCGCCGAGACGCCGGATGGTTCCTCTGGAAGCACGACTTTCGTATACGCAAACGAAAGATTCTTTTCCATCGCGGCGCGGAGCTCCGCTGCCTCTGCAAGCGTCAGCAGCTGGAAATGAACGACATCACCCGGATGAAGCTGGCCGAGCTTCCAGAGTTCGGCTTTCGCGAGCGTCACGGGGCAGACGAAGCCTCCGAGGCTCGGGCCGTCCGGGCCGAGCAGGATGGATTGGTCGCCCGTGAGGTCGAGCGTGCCGATAGCATAGGCATTGTCGTGGATGTTCGACGGATGGAGGCCCGCCTCGCCGCCGTCCTCACGCGTCCACTCGGGCACGGGGCCATTGAGGCGCACGCCCGTGCGGGCGCTGTCGAAATTGACCGTGTATTCGGCACTCGTGAGCGTCTGAAGGTACGCAGGCTTCAGGTATTCCGCCGTCGGCTGCGGCCCCGGCAGCACGCCGAGCGTCCATTCATGCGTGATGGATGGCGCAAATTCCTCAGGGAACGAAGCGCAGCTGTCCGTGTAGCATGGCGACGCGAGGCGCAGCGTGTCGCCCGTGCGCAGGGCGCGCCCGTTATGACCGCCAAATCTTCCATCGACGAACGTCGAACGGCTGCCCAGGACCTCCGGCGCGTCGATGCCGCCCGCGACGAGGAGATACGCGCGCATGCCGCATTTCGCCGTTCCGAGGCGCAGCACCTGTCCTGCGAGCGCATTGACGACGCGGTAGCGCCGCACGGGCTCGCCGTCGAACTCGGCCTCCATATCTGCGCCCGTCAGCACGAAGGACGTGCGCGTGCGGAAGCGGAAACCGCCGCCGCGCATCGTGAGCTCGATGCCTGCCGCGTCGTCTTCATTTCCGAGCAGGCGGTTGCCGATGCGGAAGCTGTAGCTGTCCATCGCACCGCAGGGCGGCACGCCGACCGTCCAATAGCCGATTCTGCCGTCCGCATCCTGCACCGTCGACTGCAGGCCGCCGTCGAGCACTTCGAGATATGGTTCCTCTGGCAGGAATCCGTCAAGCATCTTCGTATAGAGACGTCCTGCCTGATAGTCCTCGCGCGAGAGAATCGCAGAAAGATAGGAAAGGTTCGTCGTGACGCCATAGATCCGCGTCTCCGCAAGCGCCCGCTGCATCTTCGCGAGCGCATCGGCGCGATCTTTACCATGCACGATGAGTTTCGCGAGCATCGGATCATAGAGCGCCGTGACCTCGATGTGCGGGCAGATCCACGTCTCGACGCGCAAATCAGGAGAGAACTGGCAGTCATCGATGCGGCCCGTACCCGGACGGAAATCATTGTGCGCGTCCTCGGCATAGACGCGGACTTCGATGGCATGGCCTTCAGGCGCATGGACGAGCGTTTTGATGTCATGGAGCTCGCCGGCTGCCTCCTTCACCATCCACTCGACGAGGTCGACGCCCATGACCTCCTCCGTGATGCCGTGCTCGACCTGCAGGCGCGTATTGACTTCGAGGAAATAAAAGTGTTCCGATGGCTCATCATAGAGGAATTCGACCGTGCCGGCATTGCGGTATGATGCCGCTGCCGCAAGGTGTTCGGCCGCCTCGTACATCGCGCGGCGCACATGCTCCGGGAGGTTCGGTGCCGGCGACTCCTCGACGACTTTCTGATTGCGCCGCTGCACGGAGCAGTCGCGCTCGCCGATGGCCGTGACCTCGCCCGCCGACGTGCCGAAAATCTGCACCTCGACATGGCGGACGCGCGCGATATATTTTTCGAGGAAGACGCCGCCATCGCCGAAGTTGCTTTCCGCGAGATGGCAGACATTGTCATAGGCCGCGCGAAGTTCCTGCTCGTTCTGGCAGATGCGGATGCCGATGCCGCCGCCGCCCGCCGTGCTCTTCAGCATGACGGGATAGCCGATGCTGTCCGCTGCCCGCACGGCCTCGCCCGCCCCCGAGAGAAGCCCCGTGCCCGGCAGCAGCGGCACGCCCGCCGATTCCGCGAGAGCGCGCGCCGCATGCTTGAGGCCGAAGCGGCGGATCTCGGTGGCGGTCGGGCCGATGAAGACGATACCGGCCTGCTCGCAGGCCGCTGCGAAGTCCGTGTTCTCCGACAGGAATCCATATCCCGGATGCACGGCTTCCGCGCCCGTCTCCTTCGCTGCCGCGAGAATCTTCTCGATGGAGAGATACGTCTCGCTGACCGTCCCTTCCCCGAGGCAGACAGCTTCATCCGCGTTCTTCACATGCAGGCTGTCCTGGTCGGCCTGCGCGTAGACAGCGACGCTCCCGACCCCCATTTTCTTCAGCGTGCGCTCGATGCGCACGGCGATGGCACCGCGGTTGGCGATGAGCACTTTCGTAAACATGGCGGATTCCTCCTTTTTTCCGCATCACCCCGTCTCGAAAAACGAGATGCGTCAATCCCAGATGAGAAGACGGATCGGCGTCGGATTGTAAGCGTTACAGGGATTGTTGAGCTGCGGGCAGTTGCTGATGAGCACGTAGACATCGCGCAACGCCTTCATTTCGACATATTTGCCCGGTGCCGACACGCCATCATCGAACTTCAGACCACCCTCGGGCGTGACCGGCACGTTCATGAAGAAATTGATGTTCGGCGCAAGATCGCGCTTGCGGATGCCCGTCGCGCTGTCGGCGAGCTGCAACATGAAGCTGTCGCGGCAGTTGTGCATGTAGCGCTTTTCACGAGCGTAGCGCACCGTGTTGCTCTGCGACGAGCAGGCACCGCCAAGCGTATCGTGGCGTCCCGTCATGTCTGCCGTGATTTCGAGGAGCGGCGTGCCCGACTCTGCGCGCAGCACCGTGCCCGTCGTCAGGTAGATGTTCTTCTGCGCGACGATCGTCGCGATGGCGCCATAGTGGTCTGAGGTGTCGGCCGCATCATAGAACGTCGTATCGACGGCCTGGTTGCCTTCGAGATCGACGATGCGCAGCGACTGGCCTTTCTTCACCTCATGAAGCCAGCCGAGACCGGCGTCGAGCACTTCGTTATAGATGGCGTCCGCTTCCTTCAGCGTGCTTTTCTTCTCGATGAGTCCGTACATGATGAAATCCTCCTTTTCCAAGTCCCGTCTCAGCGGCCGAGCAGGTTGTAGTAATCCCAGGTGTTCTCGAAGGCGCGATAGTTCTCCGGACGATGGTTCACGCATGCATCCATGAGATCCGTCGTCGGCGCATCATAGACGTCCATGATAACCGGCACCTGCGGATATTCCTTCGAGGGATTCAGCGGGTTCGGCGTGTTCGAGGCGATGAAGATGATGTCCATCTCCGTGCGCAGTGTGACCGTCGCGCCTTCCTTGCACCAGCCCGGCACATAGTGCATGCTGCCGTCGAGATCGACATAGACTTTCGAAAAGAGGTTGACGCACGGCACGAGGTCTCCTTTGCCCATGTTGTTGCGCACGAGCTCCATCTTGAAATTTTCCTCGCCCGAACGATAGAAATCATTGCGCGCCTGCTGGTACGTATGGATGCCGTATTTCTCATCCGTCATGCGGCGCGTCGTGTGCCCCGTGATCGTATCATGCCAGCCGAGGCTGTCTTCCGTGATGCTCGCAAGTACGCGGCCGTTGTCGCTCATGAGGACGTTGCCCTTCGTGAGATGCGACGTGTACTGGGCTTTCAGCGTGTCCGGCATATTGTAGCGCTCCGACGTGTCGAGCAGGTTGTACATGAGGACGGAGAGATTCGCATCCTCGCCGAGCGCCTTGAAATGCAGGTACTTGTGACGGCCGATCGCAC
The DNA here is from genome assembly GCA_900315575.1 of uncultured Veillonellaceae bacterium. Classification (GTDB taxonomy): domain Bacteria; phylum Bacillota; class Negativicutes; order Selenomonadales; family Selenomonadaceae; genus Selenomonas_C. The sequence goes on along the minus strand of OMZR01000004.1, from coordinate 36,872 downwards.
CGGACCACTTCTCACCGGGGCGGAATGTCTTCGTGAAGATCTTCTTCATGGCTTCTTCCTCCAATCAGTTTCCCATCAGCCAGTTCTGAAAACCGCTTCCCAGCGGCTCTGACAGCTCTTTGCTGTCTACGCTTTCATCATACGAGCATCTTTGTCCGCAAACAATGGACGGAAAGATGGAACCTTGCTCCACTTTCGTTCCATGGACTGCGACCTGCGGACAAGCGGCGGCGGAAAAAAGCCGAAGAAAAAAGCCGTCGCGATGGCGGCGGCCCTTGCAGGGAAAGCATGCTTCATTGCTGATACAGGAGATTCATCAGCTGCGTGCGGCTCTTGACATTCGTCTTCGTGAAGAGATTGTAGATGTGCTTCTTGACTGTCGAGATGCTGACGGTCAGGCGATCGCAGATCTCGCTGTTCGAGAGGCCGCGCGCGAGGAGGCGCATGACCTCGTCCTCGCGCTGCGTCAGGGCATAGCGCTCCGACGTCTTTTCAAAGCAGCGCTCGACGAGCTGGCTGCGCTCGTCCATCTGCGTGACGCTGACAATCATGTTCTCAACATGGCGCTTGAGGATGTTCAGGATTTCCATGTCCTTGTCCGTGAAATCGCCGAGTTCCTTCGAACGGAAGAGGTTGAAGACCGCAAGCACGCTGCCCTCGTGCAGCACGAGGATGCCGCAGCCATAAGGAATGCCGGCCGGCAGCAGGAATTTCTGGAAGAAGTCCGTGCGGCAGCGGCGCTCTTCCTCGATGATGTCCGTATCGCGATAGACGCGCGTGCCCTCGCTGAGCTCATAGAGATATTGAAGGTAATCTTCCTGATAGTAGCGCTCGACATAGGCGGCCGACTCGCGCTCCTCCATGCCAATGAAGCAGCTCTCGTCCGTGCGGATCGTGCCATCGGCGTCGAGCAGCAGCAGGTAGCCCTTCGTATAAGGAATCAGCATCCGCAGCACGCGCATGAGCTTCGTCGAAAGGTCGCCGATGCTCTTCTGCGCATAGAGTTCCAAGAGGATATTGTTGATTGTCATCCATTCTGCTTCCTTCAGCATACGGTCCGCCTTTCTCTTCCATCCATCTGCTTCTATAAAAAGACGACGCCGGAAGCTGCTGGCTCCCGACGTCGTTGTCGCTTGATTTGTAACCCATTGTAGCACGCAGGCGGCCGGATGTCTACAGAAGAGCTGCTTCCGTGCGGGAAATTCAGTCTTCCGGACGCCTGCGTCTTCCACTTTCGTTCCATCCGTCTTCCTTCCAGCGTGGAAAAATGTCCTCCTTTGTCCCATTGTGCACAGCCGCCTGCCATGGCATGATGTGGGAAACGAAAGGAGCGATTTCCATGCAGAGCAAGATTGGACTTTTCGGCGCCGTCTCGACGGGCGTCGGCATGATCATCGCGACGAGCTGCTTCATCCCGCTTGCGAGCGGCGCGAGCAGCGTCGGCGTCACATTCATCCCCGCCATCCTCCTCGTCTGCGCCATCAACATGCTCGCGGCCGCCTCCATCGCGGAGCTCGGCGCACTCATGCCGAACCTCACAGGCGGCCTCGCGCAGTATACGCTCGTCGGCCTCGGCCCGTTCGTCACCATCGTCACGATGATCGGCGGCTACTTCGTCAGCAACATCTTCGCGGCCCCCGCCGAAGGTGCGATGTTCGCGAATGTCATGACGGCCTTCCTCGGCGACACGCTTCCGACCGCTTTTTACAGCGTGACATTGACGATTGCCCTCATCTTCATCAACCTGCGCGGCGTCAAAGTCTCGACACTCGTCCAGAGCGTCATCGCCGCCGTCATGGTCACATCGCTCTTCGCGCTCGGCTTCGTCGGCGCGGCCGGAATCGGCACAGGCGATGCCGTCGCGCAGCCGCTCGTGCTCGATACCGAGCTCGATGATATCCTGCCGCTCACGACGACGGCATTCTGGCTCTTCATCGGCTCGGAATTCATCATCCCGCTCGGCAAGGACATGAAAGCGCCGAAACGCGACATCCCGCGCGCGATGTTCCTGAGCCTCGCCATCATGTGCATCATCCAGTCGCTCATGGTTCTCGGCTTCGCGCACTACACGCCGTGGGATACACTCGCCGCCTCCGACGCGCCGCATATCCTCTACGCGGAGAACATGCTCGGCGACATCGGCCGCGTCTGGATCATCATCGTCGCCATCCTCGCCGCCGTTTCGACGCAGAACTCCATCATCGGCTGCGTCGCAGAAATCTGCTGCGGCATGGCGAAAATCGGCCTGCTGCCGGCGCTGTTCCAGCGGAAGAACCGCCACGGTGCGCCCTATGTCGTCATCCTGCTCCTCGGCATCCTCACAATCCTCATCGAAGCGACAGGGCTCTCGAGCGGCGACGCCATCCAGTTCCTGATTCTCGTCTCCTCGCTGTTCTGGATGATTTCCTACATCGTCTCGCACATCAACGTCATGGTGCTGCGCCACAGCGCCCCGCAGGTACCGCGCACGTACCGCGTCCCCGGCTATCCCGTGCTCCAGCTCTTTGCGATTGTCGGAACGCTCTACATGATCTGGCACATCTCGCCCGATCCCTCGGAGCGTCTTGAAATCTTCGCCATCACGGGCGTCTCGACCCTGCTGCTCGCCATCTACGCCTATGTCTGGGTGCGGAAGCGGCTCCACATCTCCATCTTCCACCGCGTGCCGCTCTCAAAAGTCATGGCGATGGAAGATCCGCTCTACTACCTCTGCCGCCATCCGCAATCCACGCCGACCCCCCCGGACGCCGCGCCGCGTGCTGAAGCATGACGGAATCCCCCTCTCCAGAAAGGATGACCTAAGATGAAGAAGACCTGCATCAAGCTCCTGCACAAGCTCCTCGACACGCTGGAAGGCCGCGCAACCGTGATGTGCCCGACCTGGCCGGAAAACGCCCGTCCCGAATTTCATGGCGCTCCCGCGCCCGAGCCGCCCGATGACGGGAACGCCTCTGCCGTGCCGCCGACCATCCCACAGACCTCGCTCCCCTCGCAGCGGCCGCGCATCTACCACGTCCGCATCATCACGAGCGAATCGCGCTTCGACCCGCTCATGACAGCGCTCGAATCCATCGGCATCACGGGCATGACCGTCACGCGCGTACTCGGCTACGGCCTCCAGAAAGGCCATAACGGCATGTACACGGGCACGACCATCGAATCCAAGCTCCTGCCGAAAATCCAGTGCGACCTCGTCATTTCGAAAATCCCGCCCGAAACCATCGTCGATGTCGCCAAGAACGTCCTCTACACGGGAAAATACGGCGATGGCAAAATCTTCATCTCCTCGATGGACAACGTCGTCAAGATCCGGACCGGCGAAGAAGGATACGATGCCCTGCAAGACCATCCCATGTAATGATAAAGAAATGTGGCGCAGCCCGAAGGCTACGCCACATTTCTTTATTTGTTTATTTCTCGCGGGAAAGAATCGTCCGCGCGACATAGACGCCGCTCGCGCCGGCCTGCGAGAGGCCGCGCGTGACACCGGCACCGTCGCCGATGGCGAAGACGTTCTGGAATTTCGTCTCGAGCTCTTTCGACAGCACGACGCGCGAGCTGTAGAACTTGACCTCGACGCCGTAGAGCAGCGTGTCGTCATTCGTCATGCCCGGCGCGATGTAGTTGAGCTGCTGGATCATCTCGATGATGTTGTCGAGATGGCGCTTCGGCAGCACGAGCGAGAGATCGCCCGGCGTCGCCGCGAGCGTCGGCTTCGTGAAGCTCTTGCCCATGCGGTGCGCGTTCGTGCGGCGGCCTTTGATGAGGTCGCCATAGCGCTGCACGATGATGCCGCCGCCGAGCATGTTCGAGAACGACGCGATGCGCTTGCCGTACTGGTGCGGCTCCTTGAACGGCTCCGTGAAGTGGTTCGAGACGAGCAGTGCGAAGTTCGTGTTGTGGCTCTGGAGCTTCGGGTCGCTGTACGAATGGCCGTTGACCGTCACGATGCCGTCCGTGTTCTCCATGACGACATGGCCGTGCGGATTCATGCAGAACGTGCGGACGAAATCGCCGTAGCGCTTCGTGCGGTAGACGAGCTTCGCCTCGTAGACCTGGCTCGTGATGTCGTTCCAGACTTCGTCGGGCACTTCGACGCGCACGCCGACATCGACACGGTTGTTTTCCTGCTCGAGGCCGAGGCGGTCGCACTCGTTGCTGAACCACTCGGCACCCGCGCGGCCCGGCGCAACGACGAGGTATTTCGCCGCAAGCTTTTCGCCATTAGCGAGCTCGACAGCGTTATCGCCCTTGCCGTTCGATTCGATATGCGCGACAGGACACTCGAAACGGAACTCAATTTTTTCCTTCAAATATTCATACGTCGATTCGAGCATGCGGAGATTATTCTCCGTGCCGAGATGGCGCACGCTCGCATCAAGCAGGTGCAGGTCATGGTCGAGCGCCCGCTTGCCGATGTCGGAGCCTTTCGTCGTGAAGACCTTGACCGGCGCGCCGTGCTTCATGTTGATGTCGTCCACGTAGTGAATGAGCTCCATAACCGTTGCATCGTCGAGATACTCGTTGAGCCAGCCGCCGAACTTCGTCGTGAAGTTGTACTTGCCATCGGAGAACGCGCCTGCGCCGCCGAAGCCGCGCATGATACTGCACGGCTTGCAGCCAATGCAGCTCTTGACCTTGCCTGCCGAAATCGGGCAGACACGATGATAGATGTCCTTGCCGCTCTCGAGCACGAGAATCTTCATCCCGGGCTTCTTCAGGGTGAGCTCATACGCCGTCATGACGCCGGCCGGGCCGCCACCCACTACAATTACATCATAGTTGTTCATTTTCTACTACCTCCGGAGGTTTTGCACACGAAAAGGGCGCAGTTGTGCTTGTTCTGCACGTCCTGCGTCCGACTTTTTCTCAAACCTATGGTATTATACAGGAACATCTTGCAAATTGCAAGTATTTTTTTGTTGCACACTTCCGCCTTTTTCCTATATAATGAAACGGTATCTCTCCTATACCAATCGAAAAGGAAGTGCTCTCTTTTGACACATGACATCACGATCATCACGACCTTCGTGCTCTACATCGGCCTCATGATGGGCATCGGCGTCTATTATTACCGCCGCACGCGCAACATGAGCGACTACTTCCTCGGCAACCGCAAGCTCGGTGCCTGGGTCACGTCGCTTTCGGCCGAGGCGTCCGATATGAGCGGCTGGATGCTCATGGGCGTGCCGGGCTTCGCGTACCTCGCGGGCCTCAATGCAGGCTGGATTGCCGTCGGCATCGCCATCGGCACCTGGGCGAACTGGCATTTCGTCGCCGCCCGCCTGCGCAAGTACACGGAGCTCGCCGACAACGCGCTGACGCTGCCGGAGTTCCTGCAGAACCGCTATGACGACCACTCGGGGCTGCTGCGCATCGTGCCCGCCATCTTCATCCTGATCTTCTTCGTCATCTATTCCTCGTCGGGCTTCGTCTCGGCCGGCCGCCTGTTCGAGACGGTCTTCGGCATCCCCTACGAGTACGCGATTTTCCTCGGCGCGGGCTCCGTCGTCTTCTACACACTCGTCGGCGGCTTCCTCGCCGTCTCGCGCACGGACTTCATCCAGGGCGTCATGATGTTCTTCGCCATCCTTGTCGTGCCCGTCTGCGGCGCGATGGCCTCGGGCGGATTCGAAGCGACCGTCGCCGCTGTGGAAAGCATTGACGCGTCGCTCCTCGACCCGTTCACGAAAGTTGATGGTTCTACCATTTCCTTCATCGAAGTCGTCTCGCTGCTCGCCTGGGGCATCGGCTACTTCGGCCAGCCGCACATCCTCGTGCGCTTCATGGCCATCCGCACATCAAAAGAAGTCTCGCAGGCCACGCACATCGCGATGACCTGGGTCATCCTCTCGCTCGCAGCCGCCGTCGCCGTCGGCATCGTCGGGCGCGTCTATCTCACGACGCCGCTTGAGGGCACGGCCTCCGAAACCGTCTTCCTCGTCATGACGAACCAGCTCTTCCCGCCGATTGCGGCCGGCCTGATTCTCTCCGCCGTGCTCGCAGCCATCATGAGCACGGCCTCGTCGCAGCTGCTCGTCGCAGCGTCCGCGTTCGCGCAGGATTTCTACCGCACGATCATCCACAAGGACGCCGAACAGTCCGAACTCGTCTGGATTTCCCGCGCGAGCGTCCTCGTCATCGCGAGCCTCGCCATCTTCCTCGGACTGAATCCGAACAGCTTCATCCTCGACATGGTCTCGTACGCCTGGGCAGGCTTTGGCGCGGCATTCGGCCCCGCCATCCTCATGAGCCTGTTCTGGAAACGCACGACGCGCAACGGCATCATCGCCGGCATCATCGTCGGCGGCGTCACGGTCCTTATCTGGAAGCAACTCGCCCTCTTCGGCCTTTACGAAATCGTCCCGGGCTTCCTGTTCTCCCTCCTCGCCATCTGGGGCGTCAGCCTCCTCGGCCAGGCGCCGGGCAAGGACATCCAGGACACGTTTGACGAAGTCGGACACAGTGAAATCTGACACTTTTTCCCATACAGGAGCAGAAAGAAGCGGCGGCCGCACATGCACATGTGCAGCCACCGCTTTTCTCGTGCCTCTTCCTTGCTTATTTTGCCGTATCCTTGTAGAGTTTCTGTATGGCCTGCATCTTGCTCTTCTGCGCGTCTTTCGCATGGAAGACCGCTTTGATCTTCGTGACGAGCGTGTCATGATCGGCATCATTCGGATGCGCGACCGCATAGCTCAGCGCATCCACGAGCGCCTGATCCGTCGTGTAAATGCTGCCGAATCCCTCCGAGAACATCTGCTTCTCGCTCTCGTCGAAGCCCTGAACGTCCTGCAAGGGATCCACATTCTCCATCGCCGTCATCTGTGTCCGGAGCTTCGCGGCCTGTTCCTTCATCGACTGGATGGCTGCCGCCTTTTTCGCCGCATCGCTTCCGAGGACATCCGGCATGCCGACATTCAGCACCTCGAATGCCGCATCCGCCGCATCTCCATACGGCGTGCACAAGCGGGCAAATTTCGTCAGCGACGTGTTGCGCACCGTATCTTTTGTCTGCGTGTAGTTGCCAATCGTGACAGAGCCATTTGCTGAAGTCGTGGAAGCTGCCACCACAGGAGCTGCTGCTGGCACGGTGGTCGTCGTCTGTGCCGCTGGGACTGCCGCAGGCTGCACGGCAGCCGTCTGCGCAGCCTTTTCCATCAGTGCCTTGACATGCTTGTAAAGGTTGAGGTCTTCTTTCTGCAAAGCGATGTCGATGGCTGTCTGCCCATTATGGTCTTTCACCGTCACATCCGCGCCATATGCAGCGAGAAGATCCATCATCTCATACCAGTTCTGCTTGACCGCATCAATAAACGGCGTATCTCCATCCGCATCCTTGACCTCCGTGCGGATGCCCCAGTTCAGCAGGTAGGTCGCAACGTCAAGCCCCGTTCCCCTGTCGCCATTCCGAACAACATACGTCAATGCGTTTCCATGCAATCTGTCATTCGGCGTATGGATGCCATTGATGTCTGCACCTCTCGCGAGCAGCGTCTTCACAAGGTCCAGTCCTCCGCCATTCCGGAGTGCCAGCACAAGATAATCGAGGCGCTGTCCGTCAAACGTATTATATCCATGCACATCTGCCCCTGCATCCAGCAGCAGAGGGATGATCTGTGATTTATTCAGAGCAATCGCATATCCTAGCGGCGTGACACCACAGCTCCAATCAAACTTGTAAACGCCATTGATATCGACTCCGCCATTTGCGAGGACATTCCTCACCGTCTCGACGTCGCCCTTCTTGATGGACAGCATCAAAAGCTGCTGCTGCTCATTGAGCGTCTGATACGAATGCGACTGCTCGGCTTCCGCCACCGTCCAAGCCGCCTCCGCAACATCGGTCTGCTCCCATAACGCGCCGGCCATGCATGTGCTTGCCAACGCCATGCTGGCGCAAAGCATGCTCCATTTTCTCTTTCCCATAATCTCCAGCCCTCTTTCATTTATATATTGCTTCATCTCTTCTATAAATTACGATAAAATTCGAAAAAATCCTCTTTTCTCTTCGCTTTTTTTCAAAAATATGCGATAATAAGAAAAAGGAATCGCACAAAGGATGGAGGAATTCAAGATGAAAAAAACTTTATCACGGAAGATCATGATTGCTGTCATGGCTGCTGCGCTTGCAACGCCGCTTTCCATGGGCATGGCACCGCAAACGGCCGAGGCTGGCAGCAGCATCTTGGGCAATGTCATCGGCGCAGCCATCAATGGCGCCATCTATTCATCCCAGCTCAATCAGGAAATCAACCAGATCAACAATACGGAAGAAGGCCGGAATGCCTATTTCGCTGCCATGAAGAAGGAATTGGGCGTCAATACCGACTGGGCGCTCAACAACCGCGTCAGCAACATCATGACAAACCTGACAGCTGCCATTGGCTCCATCGATGCGACGGTCTATGACAAGCCTTATCAGTATTTTATCAACAAAGATGACAGTTTCAATGCGTCCTGCTCGCTCGGCCACAACATGACCATCAACCAGGGCCTCTTCAACGTGCTCGACAACGATGCAGAAATCGCTGTCGTGCTCGGCCATGAAATGGGACACGGACAAAAAGATCATCCAGCGAAAGGCGCGAAAAAATCCGTTGGGCCAGCCATCCTCCAGCAGGCAATGGGCGGCAACCTCCTCGGCACGCTCGCGGCCAACCTTTGGAACAACCAGGGCATCACGAAGCCGATGGAATGGGAAGCCGATAATCTTTCGTTCGACTATATCACGCATTCCGACTACAATCCTGGTGCGACAGCCGCCGTCTGGCAGCGCGTCATCGACAAATATGGTGACAAGACGCCATTCGTCATCGGCGGTTCCGATCACCCGTCCAACACTGCCCGCCGCGACAACTACGAAAAGAAGCTCGAAGCCTATTCTGGCGGCCATGTCAGTGTCACGAAAGACGGCATCGTCGAAGTCAACAATCAGGAGTTCTGCGTCCCGGCAGCGTCCGGCGGCATGAGCAGCCATGAGCGCGCCTATTTCGTCGAGGGCAATCTCGCTGCCGCCTTCCACAACGGCCAAAACGCTTCTGCTGCAACGGCAGAAGGCTCGACCGTCAGGCTCGGTGCCCAGCCGATCATGACTTGCGTCAGCGGCGATGAAGATGCCCAGACACTCGCTGACCGCCTGAACAAGATCAAGGACGGGAAAAAATAAAAACATCCAGAAACAAAAAAGCGGCGCTGCCATCTGGCAGCGCCTTTTGTCCATCCACGGACAAATCATAGAACTGAATGAAATATGAGCAAACTTCCCCCAGCGGAGCTGAAACCACCGGGAAAACCTTTCGTCGAAAAAGCGCCCGTTCCCTGCAAGCTCTGCGAGGAATGGGCGCTTTCTGTATGAAGCATCCAGTTCTATGTGTCTTCTGGTCTGTGCCAGAGGATCTATCAAGATTCTGGAATCCCCATCCCCATCGCTCGCGGGTCAAACGGTGATTGATGATCAGGCAGTTCTCCTGGCTCCAGGTCATCGTGCGTCTGCGCCTTCCCAGAGATGCTTTGCCATCTCCAGTGACATATTTGCAGGGCACTCGCTGATACAGTGGCGGGACCGCGCCGGACGATTTTTACCGGCTTCTCTATTGAGTCTTGCGACACCTGATCCTTCTTTATGAAGTTGTCGTTGATTTCCATCAACACGGAAAGTATATCATGCCTTCAGGTTATTGTCAATAGCTTTTGTGCATTTTTTGCAACTCCGTTCAACCAAGCAGGCTCAGGAACCACGCCGCGTTCTGGTTGTTCTGCGCGAGCATGGCCATGGCAGCCTGCATGAGGACGTTCTCCTTTGTGTAGGCGAGCATTTCCTTTGCCATGTCGGCGTCGAGAATCGTGGACTTCGCATCCGTGAGATTCTCGCTCTGGACGGTCAGGTTACTGATCGTGTAGTCGAGGCGAGACGACATCGCGCCGACCGTCGTCTGCTGGTCAAGGGCACGCGAAAGCGCATTGTCGAGCACGTTCATGGCCGCGTTCGCGCCTTCCTTCGTCGTGACGCTGAGGACGGTGCCGTCGCGGCCGCGCAGACCGAGCGCCTCGGCGCGCATATCGCCAAATGAAATCTTCATACCGCGGTTCGCGTCGGCACTCGTCTGCGCGTAGAGCGAACTGTCGGAGACAGCATTGCGTGGCTCGATGGTTTCCGTGAATTCATTGAATACGCTATTGACGCTCTTCTTCTCCTGTCCTTTGCTGTCCGTGACTCCGATCGTAAATCCTGCGATGGCGCCGTCCCTGCCTGCGGTCTTGGCCCGGATTGTCAGCGCGTTTTCGCCATCGACCGTCTGTTTTTCTGCGCCATAGGCATCCGTGCCGATGACAGAGGTCGTGCTGAGATTTGCGGCATCAAAAACGTCGCCATTGATATCGTTCATCTTCTTGAAGATGTCTTCGACGGTCGCATCTTTGGCAGAAAAGCTCGCACTGTATGTCTTGCCATCTTTCACATAGGAAACGTTGACGGTGTCGCTGTCCGTGATGCCGAGGCTGTCGCCACTCCTGCGCGCGAGATCAGTGAGTTTCGTTGTCGCTGTCGTATCCGTGCTCAAGGCGCGGTTCGTATATGCCTGCTGCGTCGCCTGCGCCGCGCCCTGCCGCGAACCGTCGAGCAGGTTCTTGCCGTTGTAGTTGACGTAGGCGTTGTCGTCAATCTGGTCGACGTACTGATCAAAGAGTTTCTGGATCGTCTGGCGGTCGCCGTCCGTCGCGGTGTCGTTTGCAGCCTCGATGGCTTTTTCCTTGAGCTTCTTCAGGATATCGACCGTCGAGCCGATGCCGCCGTCGGCAACTTTGAGCAGGCTTTTCATCTGCTGCGCGTTGCTGTTCGCGGCATCGAGACTGCGGATGCGCACGTCCATGCGCTGCCCAATAGCCCAGCCCGAAGGGTCGTCCGCGACCGAACGGATTTTAAGGCCTGTCGAGATGTTCAGAAGGTGCTTCGAAGCCTGCGTCTGATGGTAATTGAGAGTGTTGATGATGCTCGTCGACATGACGAAATTGTTCACGTACATATGATGAAGCCTCCTTGCTTCGTGAAATCTGCATATCCCTTCTATTCTGTATATCGAATGAACTTTGAAAAACTTAAGTGGAAAATAGAAAAAAGATGCAACTCTCGCACCCGCGGAAGTTGCATCTTGATATTTGATTTGTCGTACAGGGGACTGCCGATAAATCGGCATAAGCGACCACTAAGGCGCTAAAGCGCCAAGTGTCTGCTTATCCCCCCGCCGCTCACGCGGCCAGCCCCCCCCTCTGGAGGGGGGCTGGCTTGAAAGGAAAGTTCGCCCTTTTTCGTGTTACATGTAGTCGATCGAGGTTTTCTTCTTTGCCTTCGGCGTGATGCCGAGCTTGGCGGCGAGCCATTCCGTCGCTACGAAGAAGACCGGGATCAGGAAGATGCCCATCGCGGTCGCGAAGAGCATGCCGCCGACGACGGCGACGCCCATGCCGTTACGCGCTGCTGCACCGGCACCAGAGGCCGCGGCGAGCGGCAGGCAGCCGATGATGAACGCGAAGCTCGTCATGAGAATCGGGCGCAGGCGCAGACCGGCAGCTTCGATGGCTGCTTTGACCGGCTCCATGCCGCGGTCGACACGGACTTTTGCAAACTCGACGATCAGGATCGCGTTCTTGGCCGCGAGGCCGATGATCGCGATGATGCCGATCTGCATATAGACGCTGTTCTGCAGACCCGCATTCTGGATGCCGAACATGCCTTCGATAAATGCGAGGCCATACTCGGAGACGAGGGCGCCGAAGATGCCCGTCGGCACCGTCAGCAGGACGGCGAACGGGACGCTCCAGCTCTCGTAGAGGGCTGCGAGACAGAGGAAGACGAACAGGAGCGACAGGCCGAGCATCTGAAGCGTCGAGTTCGAGGCTTTCGACTCCTCGCGGCTCTGGCCGGACCACTCGATGTTGAAGCCGGACGGTGCATTCTCATGCACGACTTCGGAGATGGCCTGCATGGCCTGGCCGGAGGAATAGCCCTCGGCTGCGTTGCCCTGGATCTGCACGGAACGCGTTGCGTTGAAGCGCGAAATGGACGTCGGGCCCGAGCTGTCTTTCGGCTTCAGGAGCGTATCGAGCGGCACCATCGTGCCTGTCTTGCTCTTGACGAAGATGAACTTCAGGCCGTCCGTTTCGCCGCGGTATGCCGTATCTGCCTGCAGCATGACCTTGTAGCTGCGGCCGAACTGGTTGAAGTCATTGACCTGCGCACCGCCGTAGTTGACCTGCATGGCCGTGAAGACATCGGAAAGCGCGATGCCGAGGTTCTTGACCTTCTCGCGGTCGATCTCGTAGTCGATGACCGGCGAGGTGATCGCGTACGTCGAACGCACGCCCTGGAGTTCGGGACGCTGGTTTGCCGCCGCGACGATCTTCTGCGTGACATCGTTGAGCTCGGAGTCGCTGTGGCCGGACATATCCTGGAGCTGCATCGTCCAGCCGCCGACAGCACCGAGACCCGGCAACGCCGGCGGGTTGAACGCGAGAATCGTGGCCTCCGGCGCGACTTTCGCGCCGATGCCGAACGTCGTGCGGACGGCTGCATCGACCGACTGATCGCGATCCGGGCGCTGCGACCAATCCTTCATGCCGACGACGACCATGCCCGAGCTCGGTTTCGCGCCGTTCGAGAGGATGGAGAAACCCGTGATGGCCATCATGTTTTCCGCGCCCTTGATACCCTCGGCCATGCCTTCGCGCACCTTGTCGACGACGACCGACGTGTGGTTCGACGACGTGCCTTCCGGCATGTCGATGGTCGCGAAGAGATAGCCCTGGTCTTCGGCCGGGACGAACGTCGATGGCAGGTTTTTGTAGACGATGCCCGCGACGCCGCAGACGATCAAGAGGAAGATGAACGCAAGCTTCGTATGGCGGATGAAGCGTGCGACGACGCCCATGTAGCCATTCTTCATGCTTTCATACGTCTCGTTGAACTTCACGAAGAAGCGGCCGAGCACGCCCTTGTCATCTTCCGCGGAATGCGGCTTCAGCATCATGGCGCAGAGCGCCGGCGTCAGCGTCAGAGCCACGAAGGCCGAGAGGCAGACGGAGACGGCGATCGTCAGGGCGAACTGCTTGTACAGCACGCCCATCATGCCGCCAAGGAATGCGACCGGCACGAAGACGGCCGAGAGGACGATGGCGATGGCCACGACCGGGCCCTGCACTTCGTCCATGGCGCGTTCCGTCGCATCGACTGGCGTCAGGCCTTCTTCCATGTGCTTTTCGACGTTCTCGATGACGACGATGGCATCGTCGACGACGAGGCCGATGGCGAGCACCATGGCGAACAGCGTCAGCGTATTGATGGAGAAATCGAGGACGACGAACGCGGCGAGCGTGCCGACGAGCGACACTGGGACGGCGAGCAGCGGGATGATCGTCGCGCGCCAGTTCTGGAGGAAGATGAAGATGACGAACACGACGAGCGCGAGCGCTTCCGCGAACGTATGAAGCACTTCCTTGATCGACGACTGGATGTAATTTGTCGAGTCGAAAATCTGCGCCATCTTCATGCCAGGCGGCAGATCGGACTCCGCTTCCTTGAAGACCTCGCGGACACCTGCGACGGTCTCCATGGCGTTTGCATCACTCGTCAGGTTGATGCCGAAACCGACAGACGGATGACCGTTGAATTTCGAGATGATGGAGTTGGCTTTCTGGCCCGTCTCGATGCGGGCGACATCCTTGAGGCGCACGAACTGGCCTTTGCCATCCGAACGCAGGATGATGTTGCCGAATTCCTCCGGCGTCACGAGACGACCGGAAATCTTGCCCGTATACTGTTTTTCCTGCCCGTTTTCGACAGGCAGTGCGCCGACCGTGCCGGCCGGCGCCTGCACGTTCTGCTCTTTGATGGCACTTGTGACATCCGCGACCGTGAGGCCGAGCTCCGCGAGCTTGTCCGGATTCAGCCAGATGCGCATGGCGTAGTCGGAACCAAACACCATGACGTCGCCGACGCCCTTGATGCGCTTGATCTTGTCGAGCAGGTAGATATCGGCATAGTTCTTGAGGAATGCACGGTCATAGCGGCCGTCCTCGGAGTAAAGTGACATCATGTACGCCATGTCGTTCGACGCCTTGCGCGTCGTGACGCCGACCGTCTGGACATCGGACGGCAGAGACGGCGTCGCTGTCGCTGCGTTGTTCTGCACCTTGACGGAGTCCATATCGCCGTCCGTGCCCGTCTCGAAGACGACTTGCAGGCTGTAGCGGCCCGTGTCATCGGAATTCGAGGACATGTAGTCCATGCCCTGCGTGCCGTTGACCTGCTGCTCGATGATCTGCGCGACCGTATCATTGACGACGGCCGCCGAAGCGCCCGTGTACGTCGTGCTGACGGAAATCGTCGGCGGCGAAATCTGCGGATACTGCGCAATCGGCAGCTGCGTCGCAGAAATCGCACCGACAATCACGATGATCAGCGAGACGACAATCGCGAAAATCGGGCGATGAATGAAGAATTTTGACAAGTCGCCGCCCCCTTAGCTGTCAGCACCCGTCGAAGAGCCCTGATCCGCATCGAACGTCGTCGTATCCTCGTCGAACGAGAAGCCCATCTCGTCTGCCGTCACCATCGTGACGGCAAGATCCTTGCCCTCCTGGAGGTTCGAAAGGCCCTCGACGATGACCGTGTCATCAGCGGACAGGCCGTCTTTGATGATGTAGTAGCTGCCGACTTTCTGGCCGAGCGTGACCGTGCGCGCTTCAGACTTGTCACCGTCACCGACGACCATGACAAACGATTTGCCGAGCAGCTGCTGCACGGCGCGCTGCGGCACGAGGATCGCATTCGGCACCGTCTCGCCCGTGAGCTTGACGCGCGCGAACATGCCCGGCAGGAGCAGGCCATCCGGATTCGGGAACAACGCTTTGACCATCAGCGTGCCGGTGTTCTGCGCGAGAGCGCGGTCCGCCTGCACGACGCGGCCGTCATACGGATAGACAGAGCCATCGGACAGCGTGACGGAAACTGTGATGCCGCCCTTGTCCGAACCGCTCTGCATGGCCTGGATGTTCTTGAACTTCAGATATTCGGACTCCGAAATGCTGAACTCGACGAAGACCGGATCCGTCGTGCCGATGGTCACGAGGTTCGTGGAACCAGCGACTGCGAACGTGCCGACGGCCACGTCATCGACGGAGAGCTGGCCGGACATCGGCGCGTAGATGACCGTATCATCGAGATCCTGGCGCGCTTTCTGCAGGAGCGCCGCATTGGCAGCAGCCGCTGCGCTGTAAGCGTTGACATTTGCCTGCTGCGTCGTGACCTGCTGCTCGGAAATCGCGTCGCTCGCAAGGAGCTCCTGATCGCGATAGAGGTCGGTCTGCGCATTCGAGAGTGTCGCCTCGGACTGCGAGAGCGTCGCCTGCGCCTGCAGGACGGCCGACTCATACTGGCGACTGTCGATGCGGTAGAGCGGCTGTCCCGCCGTCACATAATCGCCGCCGTGGAAATATTTCTCGACGACGTTGCCGGAGACCTTGGACTGCACTTTGACCTCGTCACGACCTGCAATCTGCCCGGCATACTGGCTCGCCACCGGCGTATCCTGCTGCATGACTTTCATGGCCTTGACCTGCGACACGTTTGCGGCCTGCTGCTGCTGCTGCGAACCGCATCCCGCGAAGAGCATCGAGGCCGAAAGCGCGAGCGCAGCAAGGAGCGCCAGCGGTTTCTTCTGTTTCGCAAAAAGCAAAAAGAAAACCTCCTTCTGATACATCTCTTGATGTTATTTTCTGGCTAAAATAGTAAATAAATGTTTACTATTTATGTTCAATATGGTATCGTATACGCATGGAAAAGTCAAGAAGCCGCGACATTTTTCCGCGGCCATTATGAAAATATAATCCGGGAGAGGGAGTTCAAACATGTCAGAAATCAACCAGCGAGAGATGTCGACGGACTTCATCGAGATGCTCGTGCTCATCCACCGCAAATTCTATCGCGGCATGCAGGCTTCCATCCCGCTGAACCAGTTCGCCGTGCTCATGGTGCTGCGCGTCGAGGAGCCCGCCTCGCCGCAATTCATCGGCAACATCCTGCACATCTCGAAGCAGCAGATGACGAGCATCACGGAAAAGCTCTGCGATGCGGGCTTCATCACGCGCAAGACCGACCCGAGCGACCGCCGGCGGCTGCTGCTCTCGCTGACCAGCGAAGGCAACCGCGTGCTCGACGATCAGAATGATATCGTGCGAAAGAAGTTCCTCGGCAGCCTCAAAGGTCTGACAGACGAGGAACAGGCAGAGCTTGCAAGCTCGATTGCGATGGTATCGCATTATATCGGAAAGATGCGCGGAGCCACAGAGGCGTAAAAAGTACTCCCCTCCATAGGACTTTGATGTTTTTGTCCTACAGAGGGGAGCATTTTTATGCAAACGGATATCTTATCTTATTTGAGATTCAGCGCTGCGCGGACGAATTCGCGGAACAGCGGATGCGGGTTGTTCGGGCGGGATTTGAGCTCCGGATGCGCCTGCGTGCCGACGAACCACGGATGATCCTTGACCTCGATCATCTCGACGAGGCTGTCATCCGGCAGCGTGCCCGCGATGACGAGCCCCTTGGCCTCGAGCGCCGCGCGGTACTCGTTGTTGACTTCGTAGCGATGGCGATGGCGCTCGCTGATCTCGTTCGTGCCATATGCTTCTTCGGCGTGCGTGCCCTTCGTGAGCTTGCACGGATACGCGCCGAGACGCATCGTGCCGCCCTTGTTCTCGATGCCCTGCTGCGACTCCATGAGGTCGATGACGGGATGGTCGGTCTCGGGGTTGAACTCCGTGCTGTGCGCGTCCGTCATGCCACAGACGTGACGGGCGAATTCGATGACGGCGCACTGCATGCCGAGGCAAAGGCCGAGGAACGGGATCTTGTGCTCGCGCGCATACTGGATGGCCTTGATCTTGCCCTCGATGCCGCGATCGCCAAAGCCGCCCGGCACGAGGATGCCCTTGCAGCCGACGAAGACTTCGTCGAGGTCGGTCTCGGGATCTTCGATGTTCTCCGCATTGACCCAATGGATCTTGACCTGCGCGTCATTCGCGATGCCGCCATGATGCAACGCTTCAGTGACGGAAATGTAGGCATCCGGCAGCTCGACGTACTTGCCGACGACAGCGACCTTGACCTTCTTCTGCGGGTGGTTGATCTTGTAGACCATCTTCTCCCACTCGCTCATGTCGGCCGGGCTGTAGTCCATGTTGAGCTTTTCGAGCGCGATCTTGTCGAGGCCCTCTTTCTGCATCATCAGAGGCACTTCGTAGATCGTCGATGCCGTGCGATTCTCGATGACGGCCTCGGGCGCGACGTCGCAGAACATGGCGATTTTTTCCTTCATCTCTTTCGAGATGGGCTTTTCCGTACGGCAGACGAGGATGTCCGGCTGGATGCCGATAGCGCGGAGCTCCTTGACGCTGTGCTGCGTCGGCTTCGTCTTGAGCTCGCCCGCGGCCGAGATGTACGGCAGCAGCGTGACATGGATGTAAAGCGTGTCGTTCTTGCCGACTTCTTTCTTGACCTGGCGGATGGCTTCGAGGAACGGCTGGCTCTCGATGTCACCGACCGTGCCGCCGATTTCCGTGATGACGACGTCCGCGCCATCCGCCTTTGCGACGTCATAGACGCGCTGCTTGATCTCGTTCGTGATGTGCGGGATGACCTGCACGGTCGAGCCGAGGTATTCACCGCGGCGCTCTTTGGAAAGGACCGACCAATAGACCTTGCCCGTCGTGATGTTCGAGTTCTTCGAGAGATTGATGTCGATGAAGCGCTCGTAATGGCCGAGGTCGAGGTCTGTCTCGGCACCGTCGTCCGTCACGAAGACTTCGCCGTGCTGGTACGGGCTCATCGTGCCCGGATCGATGTTGATGTACGGGTCAAATTTCTGGATCGTGACCTTGATGCCGCGGCTCTTGAGCAGACGGCCGAGTGAGGCCGCCGTGATGCCTTTGCCGAGGGAAGAAACAACACCGCCGGTAACGAAAATATACTTTGCCATGGTCTGCCTCCTGTTCAACGTTCACACATGGAGCTTATTCTATCGCGCTTCGCGGATTCCGTCAAATATTATTCCTGAATACTTTCAAACAGCTTTTCTTTGCGGCGGCTGGCCTTGGCCGACGAGCGCGACGTGGACGAGCTCGACGAGGACGAGGAACGCGTGTGGCGCTTCGTCTCGGGCGGGTTCCACTCCGTCAGCCCCCACTGGCCGTCGCCTTCATAATGAAAGCGGCTATCCATGTTGATGAGCGTGTAGACCTCGGAAATGGCCGCCGAGAGGGACTGCACGGGCTTGTGCTTCTTCTCGATGACATCCATCACGAGGTCTTTGTAATACATCGTCGCGCCCTTGTGCTGGAGCACATAGTAGGCGATGTCGACTTCGGTCTTCTTCGTGAAATCCTGGATTTCTTCTGGCATGGAAAATCCTCCTAATTACATGTGATCCGGGGCGGAGACGCCGAGGATGCCGAGGGAATGGCGGATGACATGGGCCGTGACGGTCACGAGCGCAAGGCGCGCTTCGGCAAGCTTCGGTTCGACGCCCATGATGCGGCACTTGTTGTAGAAGCTGTGGAAGAGCGCCGCGAGGTCATAGGCATAGCGCGCGATGCGCTGCGGCGCGTAGTCCTTGGCCGCGCGCTCGATTTCCTCGGGATACTCCTCGATCTTCTTGATGAGCTCGACTTCCGAAGCATCCGTCAGGAGTTCGAGCTGCGGCTTTTCGCCGAGCTTCAGCCCCGTCTCGCCCGCCTGGCGGAAGATGCTCTGGATGCGCGCATGGGCATACTGGATGTAATAGACCGGGTTATCGTTCGACTTCTTCTTCGCAAGGTCGAGGTCGAAGTCGAGCTGGCTGTCGAGCGAGCGCATGAGGAAGAAGTAGCGCGCCGCATCGGTGCCGACTTCTTCCATGAGCTCGTTCAGCGTGACGCTCTGGCCCGTGCGCTTGCTCATCTTGACGAGCTCGCCGTCGCGGTAGAGCGCAACCATCTGCAGCAGCAGCACGGTCAGCTGCTCGGGATCATGGCCGAGTGCCTTCATGGCCGCTTTGACGCGCGCGACATAGCCGTGGTGGTCGGCGCCCCAGATGTTGATGAGGCGCGTGAAGCCGCGCTCATACTTGTTGTGATGATACGCGATGTCGGCCGCGAGGTACGTCGGCACGCCATTGTCGCGGATGACGACGCGGTCTTTGTCGTCGCCATACGCCGTGGACTTCAGCCAGAGCGCACCGTCTTTCTCGTAAATCGTGCCATTGTCCTGCAACTTCTTGACGGCCGCTTTGACCGCGTCCGGGTGCAGCGTGCGCTCGCTGAACCAGTTGTCAAACGTGACGTTGAAAGAAGCGAGGTCTTCTTTGAGAATCGCGAGCTTTTCTTTGTACGCAAGGTCTTTGAAGATGTCGAGACGCTGCTGCTCGTCCATCGAAAGGTACTTATCGCCATCTTTTTTGAGGATGCGCTTTGCCGTCTCGATGATGTCTTCGCCGTGGTAGCCGTTCTCGGGGAACGTGACGTCTTTTCCCAAGAGTTCGAGGTAGCGGGCATTGACGGACGCCGCGAGGATGTTCATCTGGTTGCCCGCATCGTTGATGTAGTACTCGGCCTCGGTATCATAGCCTGCGGCGCGCAACAGGTTCACGAGCGCCGAGCCCGCCGCCGCGCCGCGGCCGTGGCCGACATGCAGCGGCCCCGTCGGATTCGCGCTGACGTACTCGACCTGGATGCGCTCGCCGTCCTTGTGTGGGCACTGGCCGTAGCTTTCGCCCGCTTCGAGGATTTTCTGGAACGAATCGTAGAGCACGTTCGATTTCAGATAGAAGTTGAGGAAGCCCGGCCCTGCGATCTGCGTATGGTCGAGCCAGTCGCCTGCGAGGCGCTTCTGGAGCTCCTCTGCAATCTGGCGCGGTGCCTTGTGGAAGACGCGCGCCGACTGCATCGCGAAGTTCGTCGAGAAATCACCGAACTCCTTCTTCGGCGGCACTTCGAGCACGACGTCCGCGAGCTCGGCCTCGGGGAAGACGCCGTCCGCAATGGCCGCTTTCGCCGCCGCCTGGATGGCTTCCGTCAACGTATCCTTGATATCCAAAAGAAAATCCTCCTTCAATCTATATCCTGCAAATCATGCATTCGTGATTTCGATAGAAAGCTCGTTGCTGCTCTGGAACCGCCCCTCGACAAAGAGGTCATAGACGAGCTCGATGCGTCCCGTGCCATCGGCACGGCAGGCGGAGAAAAGCTCCTTCGTGCGCACGGCGAGGTGCAGCATGCCGTACGGCGTGCGGTAGAGGCTCGTGCGCTCCTCCTGCGGGACGAACTCGAGCCGCTGCTCGAGCGGGCTGCGCCGCAGGAGCAGCAAGCCGTCCGGCGCGAGCTTCAGCACGGTCGGCACGGGCGTGCCCTCGAGCAGTGCATGGTCTTCATAACGGAAGAAATGCTTGCCGCCCTTCGCGTCGTGCCGTCCGACAGCTTGCGTCCGGCTCTCGTGCAGCGCACCGGCATCGTCGCGTTGCCGCCCGTGGATGCGGATGCGCACACGGTCTCCCTCTGCCATGCAGAGCCCCCCTTTCAAAACATACTAACTGCTATTATACAATGCTTGCGGGGGTCTGTCACGAAAAAAATCCGCCCGGACATGCAATTCATGCCCTGGCGGATTTCTGCAAATCAAAGCTGGAATTTCTGAACGTTGGCCTGGAGCTCCTGCGCGAGTTCGGCGAGGACGCGCGTCGAAGCCGCGATTTCCTGGCTCGACGCGGACTGTTCCTCCGTCGTTGCCGAGACGCTCTGCGTACGCGAAGCGTTCTCGTGGCTGATTTTCGCGATGCTCTCCGTCTCCGCGGCCATCGACTTCGTGCCATCCGAGATGGTCTGGATGCTCGTCGAGACGTCGCGGATGCCACCTGCCAGCGCTTCGATGGAGACCTGGATGGATTCGAAGATCTTGTTGGCCTCTTCGACGGACTGGCGGGAACCTTCGACGCTCTGCGAGCTCTGGTCGCTTGCTTCGACGGCTTCCTTCATGTCTTCCTGAATCTTGCCGACGAGCTCGGCAATCTTCTGCGACGACGTAGCAGATTCCTCGGCGAGCTTGCGGACTTCATCCGCGACGACGGCAAAGCCGCGGCCGGCCTCGCCGGCGCGCGCCGCCTCGATGGCCGCGTTGAGCGCGAGGAGGTTCGTCTGCTCCGCGATGCCCGAGATGACATCGACAATCTGGCTGATTTCCTCGGACTGCTTTGCGAGCTTCTTGATGGAGTTCTGCACCGTATCCGTGCCCGTGTTGATGGCATCCATCGCATGGACAATGTCCTGCACGGCATCCTTGCCGCGGCCGACCTCGGCGACCGTCATGTCCGTGACGGCCGCGATGGCGTCCGCATTCGTCGAGACCTGCTCCGACTGGCCCGAGATATCCTGCACGGCCGCGTTCGCCGTCGCGATGGACTCGGACTGGTGGTTGATGCCCTCGGCGATGTCCGCGACCTGGTTGGCCGACATCGTCGCAGCATCTGCCGTCTGATGCGCCGCCGCCGTGAGTTCCTCAGACGACGCCGAGACGCGCTCCGCGTGCTTCGAGATTTCCGCGAGCAGGCTGCGCATCGTCTCGCGCATCTGCGCGAAGCCCTTTGCGAGGGCGCCGAGTTCGTCATCTGCCTCATAGCAGAGCGGACGCTCGCGCAAATCGCCGCTGTTGATGATGTCACATTCTTCCTTGACAACCTCGATGGGGCGGCTCATCTTCGTCGCGAGTACGTAGATGGCCACCGTGATGAAAATCAGCATGAGGATGCCGACGCCTGCGAGAATCTTTGCAAGCGTGTAGGCGTTGCCGCGCACCTCGGACATCGGCGCGACCGCGACGGCCACCCACGTACGGACTCCGAGGTCGATTGGCGTCAGCACGGCTTGCGACGCATCGCCTTTCGACGTCGTGTACTCCGTCGAAATCTGCTGGTGCGTGCTGACCGCCTGCTTGAAGCCATCGACGAGCTTCTGGTCAATCGTCTTGCCATTCGTCTCCGTCTGCGTCAGATCCATCTTGCCGACATCTTCCGGCTGCTGCGCATAGGCAATCGTGATGCCGTCCTGATCGGCGATGTAGACGTGGCCCGTCTCCATGTACTGGATCTTGCCGACGATGTCATTGATGTCCTCGAGCTCGACCGTGCCGTAGACGATGCCGACGAGGTTGTCACTGCGATCGAGCACCGGATAGGCGATGATCGTGATGAGCTTGCCGCTCGTGCCAGAAACAGATGGCCCCGTCATGTACGGCTGCTTCGTCTCGCGGACCTTCTTGATGTACTCGCGCGTCGAGCGATCCATGTCGACGCCCTTGTCGCTCACGGCCTGGCCGTCCACGGTCGAGTACGCGAGCATGGCAAAGCCGTCGCCCGCCGTCTTCTTGTAATGCGCAAGTTCTGCAACAATCTGTTCTTTCGAACCGCCGATCAGCGCACTGTCGCGCGACAGGCCCTCGATCTGCATCGTATGACGCTGGAACTGCTTTTCGATGTCGTTAGCGGCCGCCTGGCCGATCTTCGATGAAATCGTATCGGCATCCTGGATGAGCTCCTGGCTCGACATGTAATAGCTGATGCCGAAGAAGACCAGGAAGCTCCCCAAGAAAATCGGCAGGAATGCCGCTAGGAATTTCGTCTTCAAACTGTTGAGCTTCATAATGAATTGACCCCTCCTGAAAAAAGGGGGGGCACTCCCCCATGCCCCCGGGTATTGTTGTTTTTTATCTTTCCCCTTTATCTCTTCTTGTTCCCTTTTCACAACAATCTCTGAAAAACGGCAGCCGTGATTTCCCCGTCACTGCTGCTCGACGGCGATGTCCACTTCGAGCAAATGCCCTTCGACATCCATGGCGACCGTCAGATACGGGCCGTCGCTGATCTTCATCTGGAATCCCTGGCCAATGGAAAGGCTCGGCGTTGAAATATCGACCTCGAGCGAGAGACCTGCGAGATTCGTCGCGGCCGTCGCCGTGAGCATGTTGCTCATTTCCGAAATCGCGCTCTGCGCCATCGCATCAAACTCCGCGACAGGCATGCCCATCATCATCTTCGATGCGATGAATTTCGCTGTTTCTTCATCCATATTGTAAACGACGTTGCCGCGCAGCTGCTTCGTGAAGCCCACGATGACGGAAACCCCGAGCCCCTCGACGTTCTTTTGCTTTACGTTGAGCGACTTTCGCGTCGGAGCAGGGAATCCCATCTGCGGCAGGACGGCTTCAACCGCATTCACAAACGGATTCACTAATTTTGCATCCATATATCGTTCATTCTCCCTCTGCAAAACCGATGTTCATGTAAATGTTGCCCGCGCGCGTTGCCGCCTGGATCTTGAAGGTCGTGAGCTTCGGGCTTGCGATGCGGATGTTCGTACCGCTGATCGTGCCCGGCGGCGTGATGCGCATCTCCTTGTCCTTGAAGATGTTGTTGATGTTCGAGACGCCACGGCCGACGATGATATTCGCCGCCTCTTCGACGCCATCGATAGCCTCGTCTTCCGAGACGTTGTCAACGCTGTCCTCGCCGAGCATGATGGCCGAAACCTTGTGCATCGTCTCCGCATCGAGGTAGAAGATTGCGCGGCCCTGCGGATAGCCCGTCAGGCCGATGATGACGGCGACGCCGCTGACGTCAAGGAAGCGCCGGTTGTCGAGCTCGAGCGTGACCTCGCTGTGGAGGCCCGTGATGCTGAAGATGCCCTGCTGGAGCGCCTTGACGAACGCCTTCGCATACGACTCCCGGAGTACCGCGACCTTGCCGACCTCCGTCTGGCAGAGCGCCATGAGCGTGTCGATGAGGTCGTTCGTGCTGACCGGCTTCTGCAGGAACGCGCTGATGCCGATCTCGCGGCCGCGCGCCATGAGGCTCGCGTCCTTCATCGCCGAAATCATGACGATCTTCGCTGCCGGGTCGATCTCGTAGATGCGGCGGCTGCATTCGAGTCCGTCGGCATCCGGGAGGTTCATATCCATTGTCACGAGCGCTGGATGGTGCTTTTCATAGAGCTCGACGGCCTCTGCTGCATTCTTGGCCTGGGCGACGACTTCGAAATTCGTGCGATTCAGTTCATTGGCCAGCATGACGCGGCTCACGCGGGAGTCGTCGACAATCATGATCTTGACCTTTTCCATAAATGCTCACCTGCTTTTATTTTTCAAAAAATCAATTCACGATGGCTTTTACAGAAGAATATTCGATAAAGCGGTGGAAAATCCCTGCCGCAATCGCAAGATTCTTTTCTTTTTACGTCTCTCTACAGGATAACAAAAAAAACGGGCAATCTCAAGGCTTTTTACCTATCTATTGTCCGTTTTTTGTCACAGGGAAGCAGATTTTCTGCTCCGATTAAATTTTCATGATTTTTCGTCCATGATGGCTTCCGGGCCCCGGTCGCCCGTGCGGATGCGCACGGCATCGCTGAGCTTGTAGACAAAGATCTTGCCGTCACCGACCTTGCCCGTCTTGAGGACTTTCTCCGCAACTTCGAGCACGCGCTCGACCGGGATTTCGCAGATGACCGTCTCGACCTTGATCTTCGGCACGAGGTTGATCTCATACGCCTGGCCGCGATAGATTTCGCGATGGCCCTTCTGCAGGCCGCAGCCATAGACCTGGCTGACTGTCATGCCGAGCACGCCAATCTTATTGAGAGCTTCCTTAAGCTCCTCGAGCTTGCTCGTACGCGTGATGATTTCTACTTTTGTAAGTTCCATGATGTTATGCCTCACCTTCCTGGATTCGGATGATCAAGGACGGATGCCTGGAACATCGCAGGGCTGTCTTCCTCGCCGAGGAACGTGCCGAGCATCGTCGGGCTCGCCGAGAACGTGTCGCCCGTATAGCCATGCTCGCCGTGCTCGACGATGTCGAGGCCTGCGAGCTCTTCCGAATCGTCCGCGCGGAACGGCGTGATGGCGTTGACAATCTTGTAGAGGATGAACGTGCCACCAATCGCGAGCGCATAGGCAACGACCGTCGAAATGATCTGTGCCATCAGGAGGTGCGTCTCGCCGTAGAACAGGCCATTTGCGCCGTCCGGGTTGACCGCCGTCGTCGCGAAGAGGCCCGTCGCGATGGAGCCCCACGTGCCGCCGAGGCCGTGGACGCCGAACGCATCGAGGGAATCATCGTAGCCCATTTTCTCTTTGAGCACTGCCACGGCGAAGTAGCAGACGCCGCCGCCGATGAAGCCGATCAAGATGGCAGGCATCGGCTCGACAAAGCCGGCCGCCGGCGTGATGGCAACGAGGCCCGCGATGCAGCCGGAAGCTGCGCCGAGCACCGTCGGCTTGCCGCTGCGCACCCACTCAAGGAGCACCCAGCTGACCGTCGCGGCCGCTGCCGCGCCCTGCGAAGCGATGAAGGCATTTGCTGCGAGGCCGTTCGCGCCGAGCGCCGAGCCCGCATTGAAACCGAACCAGCCGAACCAGAGAAGCGTCGCGCCGAGCACCGTCATCGGCAGATTGTGCGGCAGCATGGCCGACTTGCCATAGCCCTTGCGCTTGCCGATCAGCATGCAGAGCGTGAGGCCCGAGACACCCGAGAGAATGTGGATGACGAGGCCGCCGGCGAAGTCAAGTGCGCCGAGCTCCGCGAGGAAGCCGCCGCCCCAGACCCAATGCGCCATCGGGTTGTAAATGAGAATCGCCCAGAGCAGGATGAAGAGCGTGAACGCGCGGAACTTCACGCGCTCCGCAAATGCGCCCGTGATGAGCGCCGGCGTGATGACGGCGAACATGCACTGGAACGCGACGAACGCGAGTTCCGGAATCGTGCCGCCCTCGAGCACGTTGAGGCCGACATTCGCGAGGCCGAACTTCTCGAGGCTGCCGATGAAGCCATTGATGTCTGTGCCAAACGTCATCGTGTAGCCGAGAATCATCCACTCCACCGAGATCATCGCCACGATGAAGAAGCTCTGCATGATGGTCGTGAGCACATTCTTGCTGCGGACCATGCCGCCATAGAAGAACCCGAGGCCGGGGGTCATGATGAATACCAGGGCCGCGCTGATGAGGACCCAGGCCGTATCGCCCGTGTCGATCATAAATACCAAATCCTTTCACTTTATGAAAAAACTACGATTGCAGGGGGAAGCAGAGAAAAGAAAAGCATCCCGTCAAAAGAGCAGCCTGTGAGGGGGAGCTGCCCAGCGGCGGGACGCCGTTGTCCCTGCTTTGACAGATAATGTGTTTACCAGCGGAGGAGAAACAAAAGCCCACGCAGTCTGGTACCGTAGACTGCGTGGGCTCCATTGCCTCTTTGCTCTTGCTGATGCGTTCATTATATTGCACGATAGGAGCGCTGTCAAGTTAGGTTTACATGTATACATGGATACATCATAAGCCATGCTTGGAAAACAAAAAGCCGCTGCATGTCATCTGCACGCAGCGGCCCTTCAAAATTACATTTTCCTTGCTCAGCCTTCGTCTCCATCCTTCTTCAGCGGCTTGCCGAAGATGAGGTTGTCGAGGAGGTCGATGAGCTGGTTGATTTCTGGTTTCGAGATCTGGCCCGAGGCACCGAGGTCTTCGCCTTTGCGGCGCATCTCTTCGCTGATCAGCGAAGAGAACAGGACGAACGGAACGTCGTGCAGGCGGTCGTCATCGCGGACGAGCTTCAGCAGGCGATGGCCGTCCATCTTCGGCATCTCGACGTCGGAGACGATGACGCGGACGTGGTCTTCGATCGGACCGTCTTTCTTTGCGAGGCCCTGCAGGTAGTCCCAGGCATCCTGGCCATTGCCGAAGTCACGCACGAAGCGGTAGCCGCTCTCATGCAACGTCGTGACGAGCAGGTCGCGGAGCATCGCGGAGTCCTCGGCGACGACGACATGGACGTCGGAACGCTTGTCCTTCGTATCTTCTGTCGCTTCTTCGAACGTCGTGAGCTTTGCGTTGATCTCCGGATTGATCTCGGCGATGATCGTCTCGAAGTCGAGGAGCAGGACGATGCGGTCCTTCATCTTGACGATGCCGACGACGCGGGACTGGTCGCCGACCTCCGGCGCCGGTTCCATGTCCTTCCACGAAATGCGGTGGATGCGCGAGACATTGCCGACGAGGAAGCCGATGTTGTAGTTGTTGATTTCCGTGACGATGATGTTCTTCGGCTCGTCCGCCGTCTGCACGTTGAGGCAGCGCGGCAGGTTGACGAGCGGGATGGCCTTGCCGCGGAGCGTGAAGAGGCCGTCGACGTACGGATGTGCCTGTGGCATGGCCGTAACCGGTGCGCGCGTGATGACCTCGCGGACCTTGGCAACGTTGATGCCGTAATGGACATTGCCGATGCTGAACTCGACGATTTCAAATTCATTCGTGCCGGTTTCGAGGAGAATGCCTTTCTTGTCTCCCGACGTTTCCGGCTGTTGTGCTGGTGCTGGTGATGCTGCCATTCGATCGCCCCCATGATGACTCTGTATATCGTATTCGCAATCTGCTTCTTCGGCTGTTTCAGCTTCCTCGTGTTGCTACTTTATTTATTTCGCGGCGTCGGACGAAAATCCTTCTTTGTTTGACGCATTATCGGAAAAATTTGAAGAAAGCAGGTACGTCCAGCCATCGCGCTCTTCGATGCGGCCTTCTTTGAGCAGGTGGCCGAGCGCGCGCTTGAACGCGCCCTTGCTGATGCCGAACTTGTCGCGGATGACTTCTGGCGACGTCTTGTCGCTGTAGGGCATCCTGCCCTTGCGCGATTCGAGCAGCGCGAGGATGCGGCCGGCATCTGTGACGAGCGCCTTTTCCTTGATTTCGCGCAGCGACGCATTGAGACGGCCGTCATCGCGGACAAACGTCACACGCGCCGTGACGATTTCGCCGATGCGCGGGCGCTGGTCGCGCGGCGGCAGTTCCTTCTTGTCGACGAAGACGATGTAGCGCTCGCTCGAAAACAAGAACGCGCCTGCGTCCGTGTAGTTGTAGATCGCGCCCGTGACCTCGTCGCCGACATGCGCCTTGCCTTTCGCCGAAACGGAGGCGCGGCGCATCTCGTCTTCGACTTCCATCGTGACGGCGAGGCGGCCGGACTTGTCGGTGTAGAGCTTTGCCCAAACGACTTCTCCAATCTGCGGCCGCCCGCGCATGCCGGCGTATGGCAGGAAGATGCCTCGCTCGGCACCGACGTCGAGGAACGCGCCGTCCTTCGAGACGTTGATGACCTTCATGCGCGCAATCTGTCCCTGCTCCAGCCGCGGCACGCGCATAGATGCCGTCAAGCGGTGCTTCGGATCGCGGTAGAGGAAGACCTTGACGCGATCGCCGATATGGACGGGGGCCGTCTGCTGCGTCTTGTGCAAGAGGATGTCGTCGCTCGTGTTGCCCGTTTCGGCATCGAGGAACGCGCCCATCTCGTTTTCGCGCACGACGGTCAGCGTCGCGACGGTGCTTGGGCCGTACTTGCGAGGACGGCGCTCGATCGCGGCTGCACCCTCGCGACTCTCAGCCGGACGACCGCCCTTTTCGTGCCTTTCGTGCATCATAGATCAGTCCTCGTAGGGCGTGAGCTTCGCGTCCGCCCAGAGGTGTTCGAGCGCATAGTATTCACGCGCCTCCTGACGGAAGATGTGCGCGACGACGTCGCCGTAGTCCATGAGGATCCACTCGCCCTCGCGATAGCCTTCTTTGTGCAGGAAGGATTCGCCCTGTTCGGCGAGCTTTTCCTCGATGTTGTCAGCGATGGCGCGCACCTGCGTTGCCGTATTGGCCGAGCAGACGACGAAGTAGTCGCACGTCGGCGTGAGCTCGCGCATGTCCATCGAGACGACATCACGGGCTTTCTTGTCCGATGCCGCTTCGCAGATGGCCTTGTCCAGTTCTTTTGCTTCCAAAATGGTACCTCCTTCAGATGGTGGTTATATATAGCGTTATGGTGTTTCCGTAGTTTCTGGTGGCGGGAAGAGTTTCGCGATGCCTTCGCCGACGGCCTGCGTGTCGGGCATCCAGATCGTGTCGTCGCCCTCAGCCGTCGTGCCGGGCAACATCCAGACCTCCGGTGCCTCGCGGTTCATGTGGCGCAGGACATTCGCGATATGCGCAGAATCAAAGATTTCGGCGCTTGTCGTGACACGCGTCTGGAGAATCTCGGCGATGGCTGGAAGTTTCGGGAGGGTCGAGACCTGCATAGCCTCTTCGTAAAGCGCCCGCACGAACATCTGCTGGCGTTTCGAGCGGCCGACATCGCCGAGGTCGGTACTGCGGTATCGCAGATAGCCGACGGCATCCTTTCCTGCGAGATGCTGGTAGCCCTGCTTCAGATGAATGGAAAGGTTCGCCTCGGGGTCGTCATAATCCATGTCCGTCTCGACGTAGAGGTCGATGCCGCCGAGCGTGTCGATGATTTCGGCAAACGTCGCCATGTCGATGGTCACGTACTGGTGCACGGAGACGCCGAGCAATTTCTCGACGGCGAGCACGACGAGCGACGCGCCGCCCGTCTCGTAGAGCGACGCGATGCGGTTCTCATACGAAGAGCCCGGAATCGGCACCCAGGTATCGCGCGGAATCGTCAGGATGCGGAGCCTGCCCGTGTCATTCTCGATGGAGAGCATCATGATCGTGTCGGCATGGCGCAGGGGCTCGCCGGCATCATCCATACGCTCGGGGCCGCTCGTTGCGCCGTCATCGACGCCCATGACGAGGATGTTCGTGTAGCCATCAAACTTCGGGTCGATTTCGGGGGCGCGCGCCGCCTGCTTCTTGAGATACGCCTCATGGCGGATCTGGTACTCGGCATAGATGCCGGAGCCCCAATGATAAATCGTCATGCAGACGAAGCCCGCGATGACGAGGAAGATGGCGAAGACGGCGAGGAAGGCGAGAAAGCGCAGGAATCGCATGCGGCGCCGATGGCGCAGTTCCTTCCGCTTGCGCTCGATATTCGCCCGCGTCGTCGACATGGGCGGTTTCTTCTTGCTCATACCGGCGACTTCACTCCCCGGAGCAAGAGCTCGTTCCGTGCTGCAATCGTATCCGGATGCAGCATCGTGCCCTTCTGCGCGACGAACTTGATGGACTCCGTGAGGCCGACGAGCAGCATCTCGTCGAGGCTTGCCTCGCGCGAAAGCTTCCGGAGCATCTCTACCTCGGGATACGCCCGGTTCGGCTCGATCATGTCCGCAAACCAGACAATCTTATCGAGGCGCGTCATGCCGCGGCCGCCGACCGTATGGCGGTAGATGGCCTGGCAGATGGCGTCGTCATCAACGTCGTAGCACTCGCGCACGCGCGCCGCGCCGAGGTAGGCGTGCAGCAAAAGCGGCATCGCGCGCTCAATGGGCCCGTAAGCGATGCGCCGCTTGTCGGCCTCCGCCACCATCGCATCATTCGGGAACTCTCGCGCGCAGTCGTGCAGGAGGCCGGCAAGGCGGGCCTGCTCGACGTCGACGCCAAATCGTCCCGCGAGAAATGCTGCCGTGTCGGCAACGCCGAGACTGTGGCGGTAGCGCGACGGCTTCAGCCGCGATTCCAACAGTTTCCTGCGGTCTTCATAGCTCATGCTCATTGGTAGAGGCCCTCCTTGTAGATATAGTCAGCGACGGCGTCCGGCACGATGTAGCGGATGGACGCGCCGCGCGCGAGGCGCTCGCGGATGTCCGTCGAGGAAATCTCGAGCGCCGGCGTCGCGAGGCGGTGGATGTGCTCTTTTGCAAGGCTGCCGAAACTCCGCGCAAGCCGCGCCTCGTCGAGCGGCACGCCCTCGCGCACGGAGACGATGAAATGGCAACGCGCCAGAAGGTCATGCGCCCGATGCCATTCGTCGAGCAGGTTGATGGCGTCCGAGCCCGTGATGAAGTAGAAATCGGTGCTCGCACCATAGCGCTCCTGGAGCTCCGTGACGGTCAGCCAGCTGTAGCTTGGCCCCTGCCGGTCAAGCTCCATGCGAGAGACATGGAAGGCGGGGTTCGAGGCCGTCGCAAGCTCGGCCATGAGGTAACGCTGCTCGGCCGTGACAACAGCCAGTCCTCCCTTGTGGGGCGGATTGGCGGCCGGAATGAAGAGCACCTCGTCGAGACCGAACATGTCGCGCACGTCCTCGGCGAGCACGAGATGCCCCGTATGAATCGGGTCGAACGTGCCGCCCATCAGGCCGACGCTGCGGCGATTCTCTGACATCTGAGTTCCCTTCTTCCATGATTTGTTTCTTAAGCCTCCCTCTCAGAGGGAGGGGGACCGCGAAGCGGTGGTGGGAGTAGTAGGATACGATAGCCGAACAAGCTTCTACGTTGTAACTAAAGTCCTTTAGTTACAACCAACATCTTGTCCGGCTGCAGCACCTTACTACTCCCCCTGCCACTTCGTGGCCCCGTAAAACATCCAGTGGATGTTTTACGCCTCATTGAGGGGGGGTTGCTATGAAGCACAGCACCATCACTACGACAACGGTCAACATAATAAGCAATATTGCTCTCACATCATCTCGAATGTCATGCCGTCCGTGCGCGGTCGCGGCGTACTGGTGCAGCGTGCGGAGCGTGGCGCGAAGCGGCAGTCTCACCGCACCTGGCCTTCGCCGTAGATCAGGTATTTCGTGCTCGTCAGCGCTTCGAGGCCCATGGGGCCGCGCGCGTGGAGCTTCTGCGTGCTGATGCCGATTTCGGCACCGAAGCCGAATTCGAAGCCGTCCGTGAAGCGCGTCGAAGCATTGACGTAAACAGCGGCCGCATCGACTTCTTTCTGGAAGCGATGCGCGTTTGCGAGGTTTTCCGTCACGATGGTCTCGCTGTGGCCCGTGTTGTATTTGTTGATATGCGCAATCGCGGCATCGAGATCGGGCACGACCTTGATGGAGAGAATCAGGTCGCCGTACTCCGTCGACCAGTCTTCCTCCGTCGCTTCCTTCATCTCAGGGCAGATTTCCCGCGCACGCTCGTCGCCGCGCATCTCGACGTGCTTCTCGCCCATGGCCCATGAGAGCTTCGGCAGGAATTCCGGCGCAATGGCCTCATGCACCAGCAGCGTCTCCATGGCGTTGCAGACCGATGGATGCGACGTCTTGGCATTGACGGCGATCTTGATGGCCATATCGAAATCCGCCGTCTCATCAACGAACGTATGACAGACGCCCGTGCCCGTCTCGATGACCGGCACGGTGCTATTGGTAACGATGTGCTGGATGAGCCCCGCACCGCCGCGCGGGATGATGACGTCGAGGAGCCCGCGCATGTG
The DNA here is from genome assembly GCA_900315575.1 of uncultured Veillonellaceae bacterium. Lineage (GTDB taxonomy): Bacteria > Bacillota > Negativicutes > Selenomonadales > Selenomonadaceae > Selenomonas_C. The sequence continues at coordinate 4,648 of OMZR01000004.1, read as the reverse complement.
CGTCATGGCATCGACGGCCTCGCGGTCGGGGAAGTCGACGAACTGCACAGCACCCTCGGGGATGCCCATCTTGACAGCTGCTTTCGACAGGAGCGATGCGATGGCCGTATTCGAGCGGATGGCTTCACTGCCGCCACGCAAAATCACGGCGTTGCCCGATTTCAGGCAGAGCGCCGTCGCATCAGCCGTAACGTTCGGGCGCGCTTCGTAGATGATGCCGATGACGCCGATGGGCACGCGGACGCGGCGGATCTCAAGGCCGTTCGGCCGCACCGTCGAGTAATCGCCCTGCGCGATCGGGTCTGGCAGCGCCGCCGTCTGGCGCAGGCCCTCGGCCATCTGCTGGATGCGGGCCTCATTGAGCATGAGGCGGTCGAGGTACGAGCGCTTGAGTCCCTTGCCGCGCGCATCCTCGAGATCGGCCGCATTCGCTTCGAGCACGAGCTCGGCACGCTTCTCGAGGGCATTCGCCATCTCCATGAGCGCCGCGTTCTTGACGCTCGACGAGAGGATGGCCATCTTATGCGAGGCAGCCTTTGCGGCCTGCGCCTTTTCCATCATTGTCTTCTGGATATCCATCAAATCACTCCTATCAGACCATCAGGACCATGTTGTCCCGGTGGATGACCTCTTCGCGGAAGCCGTCTTCCTGCAGCAGGGCTTCGGGGAAATCCTTCGTCTGCCGGCCGATGAGGTCCATGAGTTCGGCACGGCCATAATTCACGATGCCGCGCGCGATTTCCTGTCCGTCCTTCGTCAGGACGCGGACGGTGCTGCCGCGCGTGAACTCGCCATCGGCCGAGACGATGCCGGCCGCGAGCAGGCTCGAGCCGCACTGCCGCATGGCCTTTTCGCAGCCGCGGTCGACGACGAGGTCGCCCTCGATGCGCTTGCCGAATGCAATCCAGCTCTTGCGCAGGCGCAGATGGCTCTCCTTCGCAGGGAACAGCGTGCCGATTTCCTCGCCGTTCAGCACGTCGCGGAGCACGTGGTCGCGCGCGCCCGGCGCGATGACCATCGTGACACCGGCGTTCATCGCGACTTTCGCCGCCTCAATCTTCGTCATCATGCCGCCCGTGCCCATCGCCGAGCCCGCGCCGCCCGCGAGCCGCTCGATTTCCGGCGTGATTTCGGGGACTTCATGGATGATTTCCGCCTCGGGATGCGTCGCAGGATTCGCCGTGTAGAGGCCGTCGATGTCCGAGAGGATGATCAGCGCGTCGGCATCGACGAGCGTCGCAACGGTCGCCGACAGCTGGTCGTTGTCGCCAATCTTGATTTCATCGACCGTCACGGCATCGTTCTCGTTGATGACAGGAATCGCGCCCATATCGAGCATGGCACAGAGCGCGTCGCGCGAATGGATGTACTGGTTATGGCGCACGGAATTCTCGCGCGTCAGCAGCACCTGTGCCGCGACCTTGCCATACTCGGCAAAGAACTTCTCATAGATGTGCATGAGCATGCCCTGCCCGACGGCCGCGATGGCCTGCTTCTCGGGGATGGAATCCGGCTTTTCCGTCATGCCCAGACGGCCGAGACCGGCCGCAATCGCGCCCGACGAGACGAGAATCATCTCGCGCCCTTCGTTCGCCATGTCGACGAGGCCGCGCACGAGATGCTCGATGTTGTAGAGGTTCATGCGGCCCGGGCCATAGGCCAGCGTCGACGTGCCGACCTTGACGACGATGCGCTTTGCCTCTTTGAGGCTTTCGCGTGCATCCATTTCGTTCTCCCCTTTTCCGCTCCCCATTATGGCAGCTCGATCTTCGGCTTCTCGAAGTTGCGCTTGAACAGCAGCCCCGTGTTGCCCTTGATCTGCACGAGGTTCGCGTCGCAGCGCTCCGCGAGCACCATCATGACGTCCTCGACTTCTTCGAGGCAGTTGTTGAGCACGCGCACTTTGATGAGCTCGCGCTTCTTGATGACGTCGCGCGCCGACTGCACGACGGCCGGCGTCACGGCGTCCTTGCCGACCATGACGACCGGCTCGAGCTTCATGCCTTCCGAGCGCAGAAAGCTCTTCTGCTTGCCCGTCAGTGAGTTTCTAAGCATATAGGTTCCTTTCGTATCTATCGATAAAGACGCGTCATTCGCGCCACTCGAATTCCATCTCGCCGATGTGGACGGTCTGGCCTTCCTTGATGCCGCGCTCCTTGAGCTTCTCGTCAATGCCCTTGATGCGCCAGATGTACTGGAAGCGGCGGATGGCCTCGTCGTTGTTGAAATTCGTCATCGCGACGAGCTTCTCGAGCGCCTTGCCGCTGACGATGAAATCGCCGGCATCGTTACGCGTGATTTCGATTTTCTCCGCCTCGCGCGCTGCATCCTCGTCATAGACGACTTCGTCCTCCGTCGCCTCGGGCTCCTCGACATAATTGTCGAGCCATTCGCCGACGTAGGAAATGAGCTCCTTGAGCCCCTTGTGCGTCGCGGCCGAAATCTCGAAGAACTTGAGCCCTTCCTTTTCGGCAAGTGCCTTGAGCGCTGGCAGATGCTCCTGCGCTTCAGGCAGATCGATCTTGTTCGCGACGAGGATCTGCGTGCGCTTCGCAATCTTTTCGCTGTACTTCTGGAGCTCCGCGTTGATCTTGTAGTAGTCCTCGACAGGGTCGCGGCCTTCAAGGCCCGACGCGTCGACGATGTGCAGGATCAGCTTCGTGCGCTCGACATGGCGCAGGAAGTCATGGCCGAGGCCGACGCCGTCCGCCGCGCCCTCGATGAGACCCGGAATGTCGGCCATGACGAAACTCTTCTCATAGTCCGTCTTGACGACGCCGAGCACGGGCGTGATCGTCGTGAAATGATATTCGGCAATCTCCGGCCGTGCGGCCGAGACCGCGGCCACGAGGCTCGACTTGCCGACGCTCGGATAGCCGACGAGGCCGACATCAGCAAGCAGTTTGAGCTCGAGGATCAGGTTCTTCGCCTCGCCCGGTTCGCCGAACTCCGCAAACGTCGGAGCGCGATTCGCTGCATTCGCGAATTTCGCATTGCCGCGGCCGCCGCGACCGCCCTTTGCGACGACGGCTTCCTGCCCGACTTCCGTGAGGTCGGCGATGAGTTCTCCCGTCGCCTCGTCGCGCACCGTCGTTCCGGGCGGGACTTTGACGATGCATGGTGCCGCATTCGCGCCGTACTGGTTCTTGATGTCGCCGTTCTCGCCATTATCGGCCTTGAATTTCCGATGATAGCGGAAATCGAGCAGCGTGTTCATATTCGGATCGACGCGGAAGATGATATCGCCGCCGCGCCCGCCATCGCCGCCCGCCGGGCCGCCTTTCGGCACGAACTTCTCGCGGCGGAACGCCGACTTGCCATGCCCGCCGTCGCCAGCCTTGACGATGACCTTGGTTTTGTCGATAAATTGCATGTTTGTTTCCTTTATAATAAAAAATACCCGCGCCACCAAACTGGCAGCGCAGGTACCTTATTTCGCTATTACATAGCTTCTTCCGCCGTGTAGACGCTGACCTGGCGGTTGTATTTGCCTTTGCGCTCGAAAGCGACCTTGCCGGCCACCTTCGCGAACAGCGTATCGTCCTTGCCGATGCCGACATTGTGGCCCGGATGGAAATGCGTGCCGCGCTGGCGGACGAGGATGCTGCCGGCCGTCACGACCGTGCCAGCATGCTCCTTGACGCCGAGGCGCTTCGACTCGCTGTCGCGGCCGTTGCGCGTCGAGCTGACGCCCTTCTTATGCGCGAAGCGCTGAAGATCGAACATGAACATATGTTTTCACCTCACTTGTTTCGTTGGATGCGTAAAGCTTTCGGGTAAGCTTTGGAAATCTCCATAAGCCCCAGAAGCATGGTTTCGAGGATTGCCTCCGTCCGTTCGTCGGGACGGCCCTCCAGCATCAATTGAAGCTCTCCGCTCGAGTCTTTCGAGATGACATTTCGATGCAGATACTCCGTAATGCCGAGGTAGGCGGAATCCGTGAGGGACGAGACTCCGGCGCAGACGATGTCCTCGCCGCGCGGCGCCGTGCCGCTATGGCCGCTGGCGCTGAACCCGGTAATCTTCCCGTCCTCCTGATGAAAAATCTCGACCGTAATCATGGATTAGGCTTCGATTTTCTCGATGACGACTTTCGTGAACGGCTGACGATGGCCCTGGCGCTTGCGGTAGTTGGACTTTGCCTTGTACTTGAAGATGCGGATCTTCTTGCCTTTGCCCTGAGCCTCGACTTTGCCCGTGACCTTCGCGCCCTCGACGACCGGTTTGCCGACTTTGACATCAGCATCATTGACGACCGTCAGAACTTCGTCGAACGTCACAGCTTCGCCTTCAGCGGCAGCGAGCTTCTCGACCGTGATGACATCACCTTCGGAAACCTTGTACTGCTTGCCGCCCGTTTTGATGATTGCGTACATGAAAACACCTCCCTGTTGATGACTCGCCGACTGCGGTACGCTTGTGCGTTTTCAAAAGAACCTCGTCGTGCGGTTGGGGAACGGGCTCGCGCCCGATCAAAGCACAATTTCTGCGCTTACATTGAAGAATCATACCATACAGCATTTTCCCTGTCAAGGAAAAAGTTTCTTCTATCCTGAATTATTCAACGAGGCTTATCCGCGAATGAATCTGCCTCTTTCCGCATCAAGACTGCATAAATGTCACTTCCTCAATGGCGTGTCCCACATTT